>CAYQQT010000059.1:0-11808 GCA_964419375.1 uncultured bacterium | reverse complement strand
CGGGCGGGTGGTGAACATCACCTCCGTCATCGGCCAGATCGGCAACTTCGGGCAGGCGAACTACGCGGCGTCCAAGGCGGGCGTGGCGGCGTTCACGAAGTCGCTCGCCAAGGAGCTGGCCGGCAAGGGCGTCACCGTCAACGCGGTCGCTCCCGGCTTCATCGAGACGGAGATGATCGAAGGCATCCCGGACAAGGTCCGCGACAAGCTCCTCAGCCAGATCCCGCTCAAGCGCTTCGGGACCGCGGCCGAGGTGGCCCGCTGCGTGGTCTACATGGTCTCGGCCGACGGCGACTACATCACCGGCGCCGAGCTGTCGATCAACGGCGGGTTGTTGATGTAGCGCCGAGCATCGACAGCGACATCATCGTCCACAGCGTCAGCGTCTGCGCCGCCAGCGTCCACGGCTGGAAGGCGAGCGTGGCGAGCGTGGCGGCGTCCTTGCGGCGCCCTTCGTACACCACGCGCGTCTTGGACGGCATCACCCACGCCTCGCCGGAGAGCACCTCTTCACCGTGCTGGTTCGTGCAGACCGTCTGCAGGCGGAGGCGGTTGCGCTCGCCGATGACCTCGATGACCTCCACACGCGCGGTGACGGTGTCGCCGAACTTCACCGGCTTGACGAACTTCAGCGACTGCGACAGGTAAATGGCGCCCGGGCCCGGCAATTGGGTGCCGATGACGGCGGAGATCAAACCCGCCGTGAAGATGCCGGGCGCGATGGGCTGCTTGAAGGGAGTGGCGGCGGCGTACTCCGGATCGGAGTGCACGGGGTTGTAGTCGCCCACGGCATCCACGAAGGCGGCGACGTCGTCGTCCTCCACCACCTTCGTCAGCTCGGCGCGGTCTCCAGGGGCGAGATCCGCGATCGTCTTGCCAATCATGTCGGCTCCTTGGTGTCGAGTCGCTTCAGGATGGCGTTGATGCCGTCTTCCATGCGCTCCAGACGCTCTTCCAGCTCGACGATCTGCTTGGCGACCGACGTGAGCTGCGTGCGCGAGGCCATGTTGAGGGACTGCAGCGTGGAGTCGATCTGCTGATCGACCGCCTTCTTCACGGGCGCGTTGGAGACCAGCCACTGGTTGAGGTGCTCGCCCATCATCTTGGCGTACGCCTCGGTGTTCATAGCCTGCCCGAGGGCGCGCGACCACGCGTCGATCCACTGGTCGAGGAACTGCTTCCACTGGGCGGCGAGGTCGGGGGTGACGGGCGTCTGCGCGAAGAGGCGCGCCCACTGCTCGAGCCCCTGGTTGAGCACGGGCCGCCAGAAGGCGGTGGGGTCGGACATCGTCGGCGGCGCCGACGATGTCATGCGCGTCCAGGCGGCGGCGCCCTCCTCGAACTGCTTGCGCCACAGGTCGAACAGCTGATTCGGCGCTGCGCTGTCAGCCATCGCTCACCCGTCCTTCCACCTAAACTGTAACGTGATTGACGCTTTGCGCCAAGCATTCTCGCGGCGCGTCAGCATGTCGCCTCAGGATCGGGGCGCCAGCCATTCCGAGACCTTGGGCCAGCAGTGGAGCGCGGCCCCCCTGCCCGCGATGAGCGAGATGTGGCCTCCGGGCAGTTCGATGTACTGCTTGTCGCGGCTCGACACGGCGTCCATGAGCGCGCGCACGCACTCCGGCGGCGCGATGTAGTCTTCCTTGGCGCCGACCACGAAGAGCGGGGCCCGGATGTTCGACAGCTTGACGGGCCGCCCGCCGAAGACCAGCTCGCCCTTGTAGAGCTTGTTCTGCTGGTAGAAGTCGCCCACCCACTGGCGGAAGAACTCGCCCGGGAACGCCACGTACTCGTTGGCCCACCTGTTCAGCGCAGAGTAACCTTCCACGTACTTATCGTTCCACAGGTTCCACCAGAGGTTCAGATTGGCGGACATGTCCATGGTGGGCTTGAGGAGCTTGAAGCCCGCCTTGACGAGGTCGGCGGGCACGCCGCCGAGCGTGTCCACGAACCGGTGCACGTTGAAGTACCGCTCGTCGAGCCACAGGCCGAAAAGGCCGATCTTCGAGAAGTCGATGGGCCCCGCCATGTTGATGAAGTTCTTCACGGGGACTTCCGGATAGGCGCCCAGGAAGGACGCCGACAGCGGCGCGCCCATGCAGTAGCCGAGCACGGAGAGCTCGCTGGCTCCCGAGGACTCGAGGACTTTCTGCGCCATGCGCGGCAGGATCTTCACCACGCAGTCCTCGAAGGACAGGTCGTTGTCCTCCGGGCCGAACACGCCCCAGTCCAGCATGTAGAAATCGAAGCCTTCCCGCGTCATGTGCTCGACGAAGCTGCCGTTGGGGAGCAGATCGAAGATGTACGGGCGGCTGATGCCGAGGTTGGGCACGAAGAGCAGCGGCGTGCGATACGTCCGCTTGGAAGCGTAGCGGTAGAGTCGCGACTTGTTCTTCTTGTAGATCTCCTGCCGCGGCGTCTGGCCCGTGCGGGGCTCCACGGGGTTGGTCATCATCTGATGCAGGTTCGTCATCCGCTTCTGCTGGCGGTCCATCTCCTCCTGCCACTGCTTGATGACCTCCGGCGAGGGGGCGGGCCCGCCGCCGTGCCCGTGCGTGAACCGTTCGACCACATCCGCGAAGCGCTCCTGACCCATAAACCCGCTCCTCCTCGGCATCGACGATGGTTTCAGCGAGAATATCATCGTACGCTCGAACCGGTGCGCTCCCCGCTGCGCGGCGTCTTCCTCGTCGTCCTCGCCACCGCTCTCTTCGTGTGCATGAACAGCGCCGTGAAGTACCTCAGCGCGTACCTGCCCACGGTGGAGCTCATCTGGGCGCGCACGCTCGCGCACCTCGTGTTCATGGTGGCGCTCTTCGCGCCCGGCCACGGCGGCTGGCGACTGTTCGTCACGCGGCGGCCTGGGCTGCAGCTCAGCCGCTCGCTGCTCCTGCTCGTGTCGACCTCGCTCTTCTTCACCGCGCTGCGATACGTGCCGCTCGCCGACGCCACCGCCGTGTCCTTCACGTCGCCCTTCATGGTCGCCCTCCTCGCGGGGTGGATGCTGGGCGAGCGGGTGGAACGGCTGCACTGGCTGGCCATCGCGGTGGGGTTCGTGGGCGCCCTCATGGTCATCCGGCCGGGCGCGAGCGCCACCAGCCCGTACCTGCTCCTCGTGGTCGGCAACTCCGCGTGCTACGCCGCCTACCAGGTGCTCACCCGGCGTGTGGGCGCCTACGACCGTCCCGAGACGAGCGTGACGTACAGCGCGCTCATCGGCACTCTCGTGTTGTCGGCGATCGTGCCGTTCTTCTGGCAGACGCCCGGCTCGGCCTGGCACTGGCTGCTCCTCGGCGTGGTCGGGGTCCTGGGAGGACTCGGCCATTACTGCGTCGCCCGCGCGCTCGTCTCCAGTCCCGCCTCGGTGCTCGCGCCCTTCTACTACGTGCAGCTCATCGGCGCCGCCACGCTGGGCTACCTGCTCTTCGGCGACGTGCCGAGCGGATGGACGTGGGCGGGTGCTGCGCTTATCGTCGCGAGCGGCGTAGTCATCGCGTGGTGGGAAGCCTTCGGCCGCCCGGCCGTTTAGTTGGGGGGCCACGAAGGGCCCCCCAAGCCCCCCACGCGCTCGGCAGCGCCTCGGCGAAGCCGGGGCGCTCCTCGACATTCCGACTCCGGGCCCGTCAGCGCCGGGCGGGAGACATGGGCGGGGCGACGAGGTAGCTCGTGAGCAAACCCGTGAGCCCGGCGAGGACGATAGAGCCCGTCCACAGGTGCACGGACCACCACACGCCCTTCGTGACGGCGACGCCAACGAAGAAGCACGCGTAATATGCGCCGGGGACGAGGACCGCGAGCGCGCGCAGGCGGCCCACGCTCGTGTCCGCGCGCAGCCACCGCACGAGGGCGTCGATGGCGATGCCGGCCACCGCGATGAACGGCACGAGCACGAGCTGGTCGCGCGACAAGCCGAGCATGAGCGCGTTCAGCGTGAGCGCGATCGTGAAGCCGCCCGCGGGCAGCGCGCTTCCCCACCGGCGCACCAGCAGCAGCACGAGCCCGGTCAACACGGCGGACTGCAGCAGGATCGAGCCCACGCCCATGCCGTGGGCGATGTAGAGGGCGCCGAGCAGGCCGTCCTTCATCGCGATGGGATCGGCCGCCACCACCGGCAGGCCCGAGACCGTCGGCTTATTGCCGAGCGCCGCCCACGGCCGCGACAGCGGGTGCATGTAGAGGGTCCAGAACGAGATCGACGACAGCAGGAACGAGGCCGACAGCATCATGGGCATCGTCGCCCGCCACGAGCCCGCCTGCGCCCGGCCCCACGCGGAGCGCAGCGGCCCGGTGAGGATGAGTGTGGAGCCCACGGCGAGCACCAGGTGACTGGGACTCAGCAGCGCTTCGACGTCCGCCTCGATCCCGAAGACGATGTGCCAGATCACGTCCAGCACCCCGCCCAGCAGGAACACGAGGACACCGACGAGGGAGAGGTCGTAGCCGGCGGGCAGCGCTTCGTTCCACGCGCGCCCGGGCGCGCGGCGTCGCAGCAAGGGCGCCGCCGTGAGGACGGCAACGGCGAAGAAGCCGGAGTAGAGCACGCCGTGCCAGGGCGTGAAGAACGACTCGAGCTCCGCCAGGTGCACGTGGGCCCACGCGTCCAGGTAGGCGCCCGCCTGAAACCACGCGCACAGCGCCACCATGAGCCAGTCGTAGCGCAGGCTGGCCGGCGTGACATGGGGACCCCGAGAGAGCCCCCATGCCCCCGGGCGCGAGGGCTGCGTGTCCGCGGCCGGGCGAACGGTCCTCACATCTGGAACATGGAGCCGAGCTTCATGGCGAGCCCCATGTCGCCCTTGACCTTCAGCTTGCCCGACATGAACAGCATCTGGCCGGACTGCTTGCCCGACAGCATGTCGAGCCAGTCCTGCGAGGAGATGTTCAGGGTGAGATTGGGAGTCGTGGCCGGTCCGGGGGTCACGGTGCACGCGCCGTCCTTGATGACGGCGTGCCACGTGCCGCCGCCGTCGCCGCTCACGTCGTACTGGATCGTCGCGTTCGTGCCCGCCGCCTTGTCGGCGCGGAACCGGCTGCCCATCGCGTCGAAGGTCTCCGTCACTGTGGCCATGGCTGTCTCCTGTGTAGGTTGGTCGGTTAGAACGTGAACAAGTCCATTCCACCCGTCACGGTCAAGACGGCGCCGGTGATGTAACGGGCGCGCTCCGAGCACAGGAAGGCGATGGCGTTGGCCACGTCCTCGGGCTCCCCTTCCTTCTGCATCGCCACGCGCTTGACCATGCGCTCGTAGAGTGGGCTGAGGCTGGCGTTGGGCGCGATGATGCCGGGCGCCACCGCGTTGCAGGTGACGTTGTAGCGGGCGCCCTCGAGCGCGACGGACTTCGCAAAGCCGATCACCCCGATCTTCGTCGCCGCGTACGCGGTCTGGCCGAAGCCCCCCATCAGGCCCGCGATGGAGGCCATGCACACGATGCGCCCCCACCGCCGCTCGCGCATGGACGGAAATACCGCGCGCGTCACCTTCATCGTGCCCGTGAGGTTGACGGCGAGGTTGAACTCCCAGTCGTCGTCCTTCATGTCCTTGAGCTGGCCCACCGTGTAGATCATGCCCGCGTTGTTCACGCAGATGTCGACGGGCCCGAGGTCCTTTTCCACGCGCGCCACCACGTCCGTCACCTGCGCGGTGTCGCGGATGTCGCAGCCGTAGCCGCGGGCGGCGCCGCCGCCGGCGACGATCTCCGTGGCTGTCTCCTCCGCGCCCTCGGCGTTGAGGTCGAGGATGGCGATCCTGCAGCCTTCCGCGGCCAGCGTGAGCGCGTCCGCCTTGCCGAGGCTGCGCGCAGCACCCGTGACGAGCGCCACCTTGCCGCGGATCCCCAGATCCATGGCCTACTTGCCCTTGAAGTTCGGCTCGCGCTTGCCGAAGAACGCCTGGATGCCCTCGGAGGCATCGTCCGTTTTAAGCGATTTCAGGAAAGCGCGCACCTCGATGTCGATCGCCTTGTCCATGGGCGCCTCCAGGCCCTCCTCCACCACCTCGATGGTGAGCGCGGTGGCCAGCGGCGGCCGCCTGGCGATCTGCCGCGCGAGCGCCTTGGCGTCGTTCAGCGTCTCGCCCTCCTTGCACAGCCGGTTGACGAGGCCGAGCGCCAGGCACTCCTGCGCCGGGACCTGCGTGCCGAGGATCAGGAACTCCAGCGCCTTGGTGCGGCCGATGAGGCGCGGCAGGCGTTGCGTGCCGCCGTAGCCGGGGATGATCCCGAGGTTCGTCTCCGTCTGGCCCATGCGGGCGCCTTCCTTCAGGAGGCGGAAGTGGCAGGCCATCGAGATCTCGCAGCCGCCGCCGAGCGCGTGGCCGTTGATGGCGGCGATGACCGGCTTGGGAAAGCGCTCGATGCGGCGCATCACGCCCGTGCCGAACCGGATGAACGTCTCCACGCTGCCGCCCGAAAAGGCGGAGCCGAGGTCGGCGCCCGCGCAGAAGATCTTGTCGCCGGCGCCGGTGATGATCACCGAGCGCACGTCGGCATCGGTCTCCACCGACGTCAGCGCCGCGTTCAGCTCGTGCATGAGCGGCTCGCTGATGGCGTTGGCGGGGGGCCGGTTGAGCGTGATGACGAGGAAGGACTCCTCGCGGGTGACGATCAGCGTCTCATACGCCATCGCGGCTGACTCCTTTGATGAAGATGGTGGCCACCGCCTCCGCGGCCTCGACGAGCCGGTAGGCACGCTTGCCGAGCACCCACGAGGTGGCCACCTGGTCCATGGCCCCGAAGAGCACCTTCGTGGCGACCTTGATGGGCAGGTCGTTGCGCAGCAGGCCTGCGGCCACGCCCTCGTCGAGGACGGAGCCGATGAGATCGAAGTACGCCGACACCTCGTGCGCGGAGGCGCCACGGAAGAACTTGTGGCCCTGGCGCAGCTCCACCTGCACGACCTCCGCGAGGGCGGGATCGGCCTCGAGCACGGTGAAATGCAGCGCCACCAGCCGGCGGATCTTCGCCACGGGATCGGCCACGCCCGCGATCTCGCGCCGCACGTGCGCGACCCACTCCGCCATCTTCTCGCGGAAGAGGGTGACGAGGATCTCGTCCTTCGTCTTGAAGTAGAGGTAGATGGTCCCGCTCGCGATGCCGGCCTCGCGCGCGATGTCGGACACGCGCGAGTTGTAGTAGCCCGCCCGCGCGAAGACGCGGATGGCGGCCTCGATGATCTGCCGGTGCTTGTCGGGATCTCGCAATCAAGACTCCGTGAGTCGCTCGCGGCCGTGGGCTGACTGAACCGCCGTTCATTCTACGGGCCAGCCGGAAAGCGTGTCAACGCGTGATAGAGTCCGCCTCATGCAGATCAAGTACCGCGTGGGCGTCATGCCGGGTGTGTGGCCGGCGGGCGCCGAGGGGCGCGATTTTCTGTGGAAGATCGTGGATGTGTGCGAGCGCACGGAGATCGATTCCATCTGGTTCTCCGAGCGCCTCTCCTCGCCGCTGCCCGTGCCCGAGCCCATGACCACGATGGCCGCCGTCGCCGCGCGCACGAGCCGGCTGAAGTTCGGCCCCAGCGTCTTCATCACGCCCTTTCGCTCCCCCGCGATGCTGGCGCGGGAGATCGCGATGATCGACTACCTGTCGGGAGGGCGCATGCTGCCCGCCTTCGGCATCGGCGCCGACCAGCCGCGCGAGTTCGAGGCGGCGGGCGTGCCCTTCAAGGAGCGCGGCCGCCGCACCGACGAGGCGATCGCGATCATGCGGCGGCTGTGGGCGGAGGATGAGGTGACGTTCGCGGGCGAGTTCTGGAAGCTCGAGCGCATCACCGTGCTGCCCCGGCCCGTGCAGCAGCCGATGCCGCTGTGGATCGGCGGCAACAGCGAGGCGGCGATGCGCCGCGCGGGCCGCCTCGGTGACGGCTGGATTCCGTCCTTCATCCCGCCCGACCGCTTCCGCACCGGCGTCGAGCTCACCCACACGTTCGCCGCGGAGGCGGGGCGCACGGTGCCCGCCGATCACTTCGGCTGTCTCATCTATTACTGCCTCGACCGGGATCCCGCCGCCGCCCGCGCCACCGCGGCGCCCTTTCTTCCCCGTGGCCGGGTGGACGACGCCACGCTCGAGCGCTGCACGGCGTTCGGTCCGCCCGCGCTGCTGCGTGAGCGGCTGGAAGAGTACGTGGCGGGTGGAGGCTCCAAGTTCATCGTGCGTCCGATGTGTCCTCCCGGGCAGATGATCGAGCAGCTTCAGCGTCTGGCGGAGGAGGTCATCCCCGCTTTCCACCGTCGCTGAGGATCGCGATCAGCAGGTCCGGATCGATGTTGCCGCCTGAGAGCACGACGCCCACGCGTGCCCCCTTCGCCACCGGCAGTCGGCCCACGAGCGCCGCCGCCGCCCCCACCGCCCCCGTGGGCTCCACGACGATGCGTGCGCGCAGGGCGAGGAAGCGCACCGCCGCGCGGATGTCGTCGTCGCTGACGAGCACGACGTCGGTCAGCGTCCGCTTCAGGATGGGAAAGGTCAGCTCGCCGGGGATGGTGGCGCGGATGCCGTCGGCGATGGTGGGGGGCGGCTCGATGGCCACGCGCACGCCCTTGCGCAGCGACAGCAGCGTGTCGTTGGCGCTGTCGGCCTCCACGCCGAACACCTGCATGCCGGGGAACAGCGCGCGCGCGACCGTCGAGCAGCCCGCCATGAGCCCGCCGCCGCCCACCGGCGCCACCAGCGCGTCCAGCGACGGCACGTCCTCCAGCAGCTCGAGGGCGGCCGTGCCCTGCCCCGCCATGATGGCGTAATCGTCGTAGGGCGGCACCAGCACCCGCCCCGTCTCGGCGGCGATCGTGCGCGCGATCGCCTCGCGGTCCTCCTTCAGGCGGTCATAGGTGACGATGTCGGCGCCGTAGTTGCGCGTGGCTTCCACCTTGAGCGCGGGCGCGTCCGTCGGCATGCAGATGATGGCGGTGGTGCCCACCATGCGCGCCGCCAGCGCCACCCCCTGCGCGTGGTTGCCCGACGAGAAGCCGACCGCGCCCCGGGCGCGCTCGGCGTCGGTGAGCGTGAGCAGCTTGTTCAGCGCGCCGCGGATTTTAAAGGAGCCCGCCCTCTGTAGATTTTCGCACTTGAAGAACACCTGGAGCCCGCTCGCGTCGTCGAAGGACTGCGACGAGATCACGGGCGTCCGGTGAATGCGGTTGAGCAAGCGGCGGGCGGCCGTCTGCACGTCGTGAATGGTGAGGCTGCGATCGGCCATGTTCAGGCGAGTATACTGCCCCCATGCACCTCCTCGTCGCCCTCGTCGCAGCACTCGCGCTCGCCGGCTGCTCCGTGATCTCCGTCGATCTGTCGCCGCGCATCCGAGCGCTCGAGGAGCAGGTGGTGGAAGGCCGCGGCGCCGCCAAGATCCTCCTCATGGACGTGTCCGGCTTTCTCAGCGACGAAGCGCCGTCGGGCCTCATCAACATCGGCACGCCGCCGCCGACGGTGCCGCCGCTGGTACGCCTGCGCGAGGAGTTGAAGAAGGCCGCGGACGACCGGGACGTGAAGGCGCTCGTGGTGCGGATCAACACTCCCGGGGGCACGGTGACGGCGTCCGACATCATGTACCGCGAGGTGGAGAGCTTCCGGCAGACGACGAAGAAGCCGGTGGTGGCGGTCATGATGGACGTCGCCGCCTCCGGCGGCTATTACGTGGCGCTCGCCGCCGACACCATCGTGGCGCACCCCACCACCATCACGGGCTCCATCGGCGTGATCATGCTCACGCTCAACGCGGAAGGGTTGCTGCAGAAGATCGGCGTCGGCGCCAGCGCCATCAAGTCGGGCGAGCGCAAGGACATGGGCAGCCCCTTCCGCAGCCTCCTGCCCGAGGAGCGCGCGATCTTCCAGTCGGTCATCGACGACTTCCAGCGCCAGTTCCTCGCCAAGGTGGCGGACCGCCGCCGCCTGCCCGCCGACGTCGTGCGCCTGCTCGCCGACGGCCGCGTGTACACCGCGCAGCAGGCGCTCGACCACAAGCTCATCGACCGCATCGGCTACGTGCCGGACGCGCTGGACGCGGCACGCAAGGCGGCGGGTCTCGAGGAAGCGTCGGTGATCGTCTACAAGCGGCCGCGCCAGTACCGCGCGACGTACTACGCGACGGCCGAGGGCCACGCGGGCGGAGTCGACGCCAGCCTCGCCCACTTCGGCGCCCTCATGGGCGCGGGACCCCGGTTCCTCTACCTCTGGGCGCCCTGAGCCTCGGGCGGCGCCGGCTCGTAGCCGGCGCAGCGCACGACGGGAAGCGGGGGGTACTTCGGAAAGCGCGCATCGGTGGCGGAGCGGCCGCACAGCACGAAGGTGGAGCCCTTCGCCGACGTGATGCGCCGGGCGTGGGCGCAGCGCGCGCAGAGTCCCGTCAGCGCCCCTTCCACTCGGGCTCACGCTTGTCGAAGAAGGCGGCGATGCCTTCCTTCGCGTCGTCGGACAGGCCCACGAGCGTGATCAGCTCGCGCAGGTAGCGAAGCGCCTTGCCGTACTCCATGTCCTGGATGGTGTACGACGCCTCCTTCGCGATGCCCATCGCGGTGGGGCTGAACTTCGCCAGCCGCGCCGCCAGCGCGGCGGTCTCGCGCTCGAGGTCGCCGCGCGGCACCACCCGGCTCACGAGCCCCATCTCGAGCGCGTCGCGCGCCGTGATGGGCTCGCCGGAGAGGATCATGAGCAGACCGCGCTTGCGCCCCACCGCCCTCAAGATGGGCGCCATCACGATGAGGGGCAGCAGTCCGATCTTGATCTCGGGCAGGCCGAACACGGCGTCGTCGGAGGCGATGACGAGATCGCAGCCGGCGGCGAGCCCGCAGCCGCCCGCGAGTGCCCAGCCGTGGACCTGGGCGATGACGGGCGTGCGCATGGTCGTGATGGCGTCGAGGATCCCGGCGAGCCCGCTGAACGACTCGCGCGCCTGCAGCGTGGTGCCGCGATCGCCCACGTCCTTGAGATCGGCGCCCGCGCAGAACGCCTTGTCGCCGGCGCCGGAGAGCACGATCACGCGCGCCGCCGCGTCCGACTCGTAGGCGGCGAGGGCCGCCGCCAGCTCCTGGATGAGCGTGCGCGAGAGCGCGTTGCGCGCGTGGGGACGGTTGAGCGTGATGCGCGCCACGCCGTCGCCGAGCGAGGTGAGCAGGGTCTCGTAGGCCATCAGTCTGCTTCCACGAGCGCCAGGTAGTCCTTCAGGATGCGCGCGGTGGCGCCCCAGATCGTCTCCCCCTCGTAGTCGTAGAAGTACACCGGCCGCGTCACACCGTCGCGCGTCCAGTGCTCCACGCGGAAGTTCCCGCGATCGAGCAGCGCCGTCACCGGCACCTCCAGCACCTTCTCGATCTCCTGCCCGTCCGGCTGCCACGCGACGGGACGCGCCACGAGCCCCACCCACGGCGTGATGATGAACTGCGTGGCATACGTCTCCTGATCGTCGAGCGCCCCCAACGGCTCCACCGCCCCCCGCGGCAACCCGATCTCCTCCTCCGACTCCCGCAACGCGGCCTCCAGAAAACTCGCATCTCCCGGATCGACGCGCCCGCCCGGAAAAGAAATCTGCCCCTTGTGCGTCCCCACGTGCTCCGTCCGCTTGGCAAACACCAGGAAGGGCTCACCACGATCGACGATCGGCACGAGCACCGCCGCCTTCACGAGCGGCCCCCCCACCACGACACGCCGCTGCCGCCCCGCCAACCGCTCCCGCGTCCGGTTCGCCAACTCCCGCGCAGTCATCCTAGATGGGGGGCCTCGACCGGGCCCCCCATACCCCCCGACGTTCGGAGCGCGGCGGCAAAGCCGTCGCGCTCCTCTATCATGATGCGCGCGCAACGCCGGGGCGCGACGA
>CAYQQT010000058.1:10415-11931 GCA_964419375.1 uncultured bacterium | reverse complement strand
GTCGGCCTCGCGTGCCGCCGCCAGCGCATCCCGACCCTCCTCGTCCCCGCGACAACGGCGCGGAGGCCATGGCCATCGACGGCGTGCGCGTGCTTGCGGCGGCCACGCTGCGCCACGCCGTGGCCCTGCTGAACGGCGAGGAGCGGCCTCCCGTGATTGAGGCCGCGCAGGCCTCGCCTGCTGTCCGCGCGGACGACGGCGACTTCAGCGACGTGCGCGGCCAGGCACACGCCAAGCGCGCGCTCGAGATCGCCGCCGCGGGCGGTCACAACGTGCTGCTGGTGGGGCCGCCCGGCGCAGGCAAGACGATGCTGGCGCGGCGCCTGGCCGCCGTCCTGCCGCCGCTGTCGCGTGAGGAGGTGCTGGAGGTCACGACGATCTGGTCGGTGGCGGGCCTGCTCGCCGCGCGTGGCGTGCTGATGGCCGAGCGGCCCTTCCGCGCGCCGCACCATACGATCTCGGTGGCCGGGCTCATTGGCGGCGGCACCCCGCCCCACCCAGGCGAGGTCACGCTCGCGCACCGCGGCGTGCTGTTCATGGACGAGCTGCCGGAGTTCCAGCAGCACGTGCTGGAGTCGCTCCGGCAGCCATTGGAGGACGGCCACGTCAGCATCGCGCGCGCCAGTGGCGTGAGCGACTTCCCCGCCCGCTTCCAGCTCGTGGCGGCCGCCAACCCGTGTCGCCGCGGCTGCGCCTCGCTCGAGCGCTGCCTGTGCACGCCCGCCGAGCGCAGCCGGTATCTCGGGCGCCTGTCGCGGCCGCTGCTGGACCGCATCGATCTTCACGTCGAGCTGCCCGCGCTCAGCGCCGACGAGTTCCACTCCCCGGCCCCCGCGGACGACTCCGCCACCATCCGAGCGCGGGTGGCGGCGGCGCGCGAGCGGCAGCGCGAGCGCTTCGGCAGCAAAGGCCCGGGCCTGAACGCGGAGATGAGCCCGCGTCAGGTGCGGCGGTGGTGCCCCCCGCCGGCCCCGGCACAGCGGCTCCTGGCAGCGGCCATGACCCGGCTTGGCCTGTCGGCGCGCGGCCACGATCGCGTTCTCAAGGTGGCGCGGACGATCGCGGATCTCACCGGCGCCGCCGACATCGCACCCGAGCATTGCGCGGAGGCGATCCAGTACCGCGGTCTTGATCGGTCGTGGCGCGGCTGAGACAATCCGGCCAGCGTTCTCACTCGTCCCCGCAGGAGAACCCATGGCTCATCCCACGCTCGTCGTCGTGGACGTGCAGGAGCGGCTCTTCAACGCCATGGACGCCCACAAGCGCGACGACACGGTGACCAACAGCAAGATCCTCGGCACCGCGGCGCTGCGCCTGGGCGCTCCGGTCCTCCTCACGGAGCAGTACCCCAAGGGCCTCGGCCGCACGCTTCCCGAAGTGCGCGCCCTCCTCGAGGGCGTGACGCCGCTGGAGAAGACCGCGTTCTCGTGCTGCGGGGCCGACGGCTTCATCGACCGGCTACGGGCGGCGGGCGGCGATCACGTCATCCTCACCGGGGTGGAAGGGCACGTGTGCG
>CAYQQT010000058.1:3697-10315 GCA_964419375.1 uncultured bacterium | reverse complement strand
CGGCCACGGAGACGGTCGTCTTTCAGCTCCTTGGGCGCGCGGATACGAACGCCTTCCGCGAGGTCTCGAAGCTGCTGCGCTGACGGGCTACGGTCTGAGGGAGGCTACTACTGCACGCCGCGGGGCGGGATGTTCGTGTAGGTCACGGTGCCGTCTTTGGCGATCGTCTGGTAGATGCGCGTGGGCGGCGTGTCGCCGCCCTGCACCGTCGCGCCGTAAAATCGGAGCACCTTGCTCACGTAATCCCGTGTCTCAGGATAGGGCGGAATCCCACCGTAGGTGGTCACCGCCTTCTCGCCCGCGTTGTAGGCCGCGATGGCGAGCGGCAGATTGTCCGGGAAGCGGTCGAGCAGGCCGCGCAGGTGCCGCACGCCGCCGTCGATGTTCTGCCGCGGATCGAACGAGTTGCGCACGCCGAGGATCGAGGCCGTGCCGGGCATCAACTGCATCAGCCCCTGCGCCCCCTTGCTCGACACCGCGCGGGGGTTGAAGCCCGACTCGGCGCGGATGACGGCGGCCACCAGGCGGTCCGGCACGCCATAGCGCTGAGCGGCGTCCATGATTTCGGGCATGTATGACTGTCGGGTGGTCGTCTCGGCAGGGGGCAGGCGCAGCCAGCCAGCGGCGCTGCCGGAGGTATACCCCATGCGCGTGTAGCGCGGGTCGGTGGGCGCATTGGTGAAGTGGGTGGTGCCGTCCGGCGCCGAGAACTTGAACGTCTCGGCTCCGGCGGATGCCACGCCCGCACACATTGCGACAGCCGTCAGCACCAGCGCCAGTCTACGCACGGCGCTATCTTAGCGAACTTCCGCCGGTGCGTGAAACTGCGAAAACCAAGGCTACGCCCACTCCGCTATAAGATCGTTCTGTCGCGTACTTGGCGCGTCCTCCAGGGCGGCCTGGAGGACGTCCTCGATCACGTCGGCGAGGTGAAAGGTCATGACGTCGCGGACGGCCGCCGGCACGTCTTCCAGAAGGTTCTTCTCGTTCCTCCGCGGCAGTACCAGCGTCCGGATGCCGGCCCGGTGGGCGGCCAGCACCTTCTCCTTGATGCCCCCGACGGGCAGCACCCGGCCGGACAGGCTGATCTCTCCCGTCATCGCCAAGCCCGGGCGCACCGCGCGCCCGGTCAGCAGCGAGACGAGGGCCGTGGTCATGGTGACCCCGGCGGAGGGCCCGTCCTTGGGGATGGCGCCCGCAGGAACGTGGACGTGGATGTCCGAGCTCTCCCAGAAGGTCGGATCCACGCCGATCTGAGCCGCGTGCGAGCGGACCCACGACAACGCCGCCTGCACGGACTCCTTCATCACGTCGCCGAGCTGGCCGGTGAGGGTGAGGGTGTGCTTGCCCCGCATCCGTGTCGCCTCGATGAAGAGTACGTCACCGCCCGCGGGCGTCCAGGCGAGACCGATGGCGACGCCGGGCACCCGCGTGCGCTCTTCGACCTCTTCGAGCTCGAAGCGGGGAACGCCGAGGAACGAGGTGACGAGGTCGGGCACGACGCGCACCGGCTCCGTGTGCCCTTCGGCGTGCCGCCGCGCCACCTTGCGGCAGACGTGGGCGATCTCACGCTCGAGGTTGCGCACGCCCGCCTCCCGCGTGTAGCCACGGGCGAGCAGGCGCAGCGCCTCGGGCGTGAAGACGACGTCGGTGCCGTCCACCAGCCCGTGCTCAGCCGTCTGCTTGGGCACGAGGTGCTTCTGCGCGATGCGCACCTTCTCCTCTTCCGTGTACCCGGCGAGATGGATGACCTCCATGCGGTCGCGCAGCGGCGGCGGCACGGTATCCATCACGTTGGCGGTGGTGATGAAGAGCACGCGCGAGAGGTCGAAAGCGACGTCCAGGTAGTGATCCCGGAACGTCGCGTTCTGCTCGGGGTCGAGCACCTCGAGGAGGGCGGACGCGGGGTCCCCGCGAAAGTCCATCCCCAGCTTGTCGATCTCATCCAGCATGAGGACGGGGTTCTTGGTTCCCGCGCGCCGCAGTCCCTGCACGATCTGGCCCGGCAGCGCGCCGATATACGTGCGCCGGTGGCCGCGGATCTCCGCCTCGTCGCGCATGCCGCCCAGCGAGATGCGGTGGAACTTGCGGCCGAGCGCCCGCGCGATGGAGCGGCCCAGCGAGGTCTTGCCCACACCGGGAGGGCCCACGAAGCACAGAATGGGGTCCTTGCCGTCGGGACGGATCTTCTTCACCGCGAGGTGCTCGAGGATCCGGTCCTTGATCTTCTCGAGCCCCTCGTGGTCTTCGTCCAGAATTCCTTGCGCGGCGTCGATCTCGATGCTGTCGGTCGTCTCCTGCATCCACGGCATCGAGACCAGGTAGTCGATGTACGTGCGCGCCACCGTGTACTCCGCCGCCGCGGGCGGCATCTTGGCGAGGCGGTCGAGCTCCCGCAGCGCTTCCTTGCGGGCCTCCTCCGTCATCCCCGCCGCCTCGATCTTGGCGCGCAGGGTGTCGATCTCCTGCGTGCGGTCGTCGCCTTCACCGAGCTCCTTCTGGATCGCCTTCATCTGCTCGCGCAGGTAGTACTCGCGCTGCGTCTTGGACATCTCGGAATGCATCTCCGACTGGATCTTGGAGCCCAGCTCGAGCACCTCGGCTTCCTTGCCGAGCGCCGCCGCCAGCTTGCTGAGCCGCTGCTTGACGTCGGACGTCTCCAGCAGCTCCTGCTTGAGGGCCATGGCGAGGTTGGGCAGGGAGGCGGCGATGAGATCCGCGCGCGCTCCCGCGCTGTCGGCGCCCGCCACGATGTTGATCAGCTCGTCCGGCAGCGTCGGCGACAGCGACACCACCTTCTCGAAGAGGGCGTTGACGCTGCGCACGAGCGCCTCCGACTCGAGGTCGTCGCCCGGCTCCACGTCGGCGACGGGCTCGATGCGCGCGCGCATGAAGGGCGTCTGCTCCAGGATCTCGGCGATGCGGAAGCGGCCCAGGCCCTGCGCCACCACGCGCACGGTGCCGTCCCCCTGCTTGATGGCCTTGTGGATCACCAAGATGGTGCCCACGCCATGCAGACCCTCGGGCCCAGGGGCTTCCTGCGACGGGTCCCGCTGCATCATGGCGCCCACGAGACGCCCGTGCTGCACGGCGTCCTCGATGAGCTGGATGGACGAGGCCCGCCCCGCTCCCAGCGGAAGCACGGCGTGCGGGAACAGCACGGTGCCGCGCAAGGGCAGAATCGCCAGAATGTCCGGGACCGGCTGCTCCGTACCGCGTCTGTCTTCGATCATTGTGTGTTGCGGCTCTCCTTCTCAGAACAAATCGACGGGGCCCAGCTGTCCGGAGGCGGCGCGCACCAGCGCTTCGCGCGGCTCCCGCGCGACGCCGGCCGCGCTGTCGCCGCCGTTGTCCCGGACGTAGCTGACGAGGTCCTCGATCTGCTTCTGCATATCGACCATTCGGCGTCTCATCTTTAGGATGATCTCCACGCCGGCGAGATTCACTCCCAGGTCCCGTGTGAGACGGAGCAGGCGGGCGAGGTCTTCGACGTCATCCGCCGAATACATGCGGGTCTGCCCCTGCGTGCGGCTGGGTCGCACGAGCCCTTTCTTTTCATAGAAGCGCAGCGTCTGCGGATGCACCTTCAGCATGTCGGCGACCACGCCGATCATGTAGAGCGGCTTGCCGCGGTCCGTCACGCCGCACCTCCGGCGTAGCGCTCCAGCCCCGCCCGCGGCTCCATGGGCAGCAGCCGCTCCAACTCGCGCACGAGCTCGTCGGTGCGTGCGTCCAGCCCGCCCGGCACGTCGACCCGCACCGCCACGTACAGATCGCCCGCCGTCTCCCCCGCCAGCCGCGGCAGCCCCTGGCCGCGCAGCCGGAACACCTGTCCGGCGGCCGTGCCCGGCGGCACCACGAGGACGGCCTCCCCGAGCGGGGTGGGCACGTGGATGCGCGCGCCGCGCAGCGCCTCCCACACGCTCACGGGCACTTCGCACTGCACGCTGTCGCCCTTGCGCTGGAAGAACGGATGCTCGCGCACGCGCGTGCTGACGACGAGATCGCCGCGCGGACCGCCGAAGGGGCCCGCGCTGCCCTCGTCACGCACGCGGAGCTGCATCCCCGTATCGACACCGGCGGGAATCTCGACCTGCACGGGCTCCACCGCGCGCCGCACGCCCCGCCCCTGGCAGTGCGCGCATCCGCGCCCGCCCTCTCCGCCGCTGCCGCCGCACGCCTGGCAGCGCGAGAAGCGCGGCACCTCGAGCGTGAGGATGACGCCGGTGGCGGCGTCGGCGAATCCGATCTCGACCGCCACGTGGACGTCGTCTCCGCGCCTCCCCGTCCCCAGCGCGTCCGCGCGGCCGGCGGCGGGGCCCACCCGGTCGTAATGCGCGCGGGCGCCGGGGTCGCTGAGCACGCGATAGGCCGCCTCGATCTCCTCGAACAGGCTGCGGGCGGCCGTATCCCAGAAATTCACATCGGGGGAATACTGCCGCGCGAGCCGCCGGTACGCCTGGCGGATCTCGCGCGGCGGCGCGGTGGCCGTGATTCCCAACACCGCGTAGTAGTCCCGACGCATGGTCCTACTTCTTCTCGCCCAGGTCCTCGAACTCGGCGTCCACGACCTCGCCCTCCTTGGGCCCGCCCGAGGAGGCATGGCCGTCGGTGGACGCGCCACCGGCGCCGGCGGCGCCTGCCCCCGGGGTCTGCGCCTCGCGATACATGATCTCCGCGAGCTTGTGCGCGGCCTTCGTCAGCCCCTCCTGCGCCCGCTTCATGCGCTCGAGGTCGTCCGTCTTGAGCGCTTCCCGCGCTTCGGTGAGCGCGTCCTCGACGTTCTTGCGATCGGCCTCGGCCAGCTTGCTGCCGTGCTCGGCGAGCGTGCGCTCGGTGCCGTACACCAGCGAGTCGGTCTGGTTGCGGACCTCGATCTCCTGCTTGCGCTTGGTGTCCTCGGCGGCGTTCGCCTCCGAGTCCTTCACCATCTTGTCGATCTCTTCCTTGGTGAGGCCGGACGACGCCGTGATGGTGATGTTCTGCTGCTTGCCGGTGGCGGTGTCCTTCGCGGACACGTTCAGGATGCCGTTGGCGTCGATGTCGAAGGCCACTTCCACCTGCGGCACGCCGCGCGGCGCCGGCGGCAGCCCGATGAGATGGAACTTGCCGAGCGTCCGGTTGTCACGCGCCATCGGCCGCTCGCCCTGCAGGACGTGCACCTCCACCGACGTCTGGTTGTCGGCCGCCGTGGTGAACGTCTCGCTCTTCTTCGTGGGGATGGTCGTGTTGCGCGAGATGAGCGTGGTCATCACGCCACCTAGCGTCTCGATCCCGAGCGACAGCGGCGTCACGTCGAGCAGCAGCAGGTCCTTGACCTCGCCCGTCAGCACCGCGCCCTGGACGGCGGCGCCCACCGCCACCACCTCGTCGGGGTTCACGCCCTTGTGCGGCTCCTTGCCGAAGAGCGCCTTCACGGCCTCGTGGACCTTCGGCATGCGAATCTGACCGCCCACGAGGATCACCTCGTCGATGTCGCCCGCGGACACGCCCGCGTCCTTCATGGCCTGCCGGCAGGGCCCGATGGTGCGCTCGATGAGATCGGCCACGAGCGACTCCAGCTTCGCGCGCGTCAGCGTCAGCACGAGGTGCTTGGGCCCGCTCGCGTCGGCCGTGATGAAGGGCAGGTTGATCTCGGTCTGCAGCGTGGTGGACAGCTCCATCTTGGCCTTCTCGGCCGCTTCCTTCAGCCGCTGCAGGGCCATGCGGTCCTTCAGCAGGTCGACGCCGTGCTCCTTCTTGAACTCCTCGGCGATCCAGTCCATCACGCGCTGGTCGAAGTCGTCACCGCCCAGGTGCGTGTCGCCGTTGGTAGCCTTCACCTCGAAGACGCCTTCGCCGATCTCGAGGATCGAGATGTCGAAGGTGCCGCCGCCGAGGTCGTAGACGGCGATGGTCTCGTCCTTTTTCTTGTCGAGCCCGTACGCGAGCGCGGCCGCGGTGGGCTCGTTGATGATGCGCAGCACCTCGAGGCCGGCGATCTTGCCCGCGTCCTTGGTGGCCTGTCGCTGGCTGTCGTTGAAGTACGCCGGCACCGTGATGACCGCCTGCGTGACCTTCTCGCCCAGGTACGCCTCCGCCGCTTCCTTCAGCTTGCGCAGGATCATGGCGGAGACTTCCGGCGGCGAGTACTGCTTGCCCCGCACGTCGACGCGCACGTCACCGTTCGACGCCTTGGCGACCTTGTAGGGGACGAGCTTGGCTTCCTGCACCACCTCGTCGTGGCGGCGCCCCATGAACCGCTTGATGGAGAACACGGTGTTCTCCGGATTCGTGATGGCCTGCCGCTTCGCCACCTGCCCCACGAGGATCTCGCCGTCCTTCGTGAAGCCGACCACCGATGGGGTGATGCGACTGCCCTCCTGGTTGGCGATGACCGTGGGGTTCCCGCCCTCCACGACCGCGACCACCGAGTTCGTCGTCCCAAGGTCGATGCCGATCACCTTCGCCATGTCTGAGTCTCCCTTTCACGTCTCGTAAAATTCGACGGAGCAGGCTCGCGCCCGCTCCGCCTTTGCGTCCTACAGGATGTCGATCTTGATTTCCTTCGGCTTGACCGCTTCGACCTTGGGAAGCTGGATCTCGAGCACTCCGTCGCGATAGGTCGCCTTGACCTTG
>CAYQQT010000058.1:0-3597 GCA_964419375.1 uncultured bacterium | reverse complement strand
CGACCATGACCTTGAGTACGTATTTCTTATATCAAGTGAGTCTATATCTGTCAAATCATCAGCTTACTTTTTACCAGACCTCGGAATCGAATCCTTTGGTTAGAGGTACTTGCGCTACGCGGTGCTACCGTGGTCCCAATGCGCCTGGGGTGCGGCGGTTGCTTAGCGGGTGTGCTAGTCGCGCTGGGGCTCGCCGTCGTGGTCGGTGCCGCCGCATGGGGGGTCATCCTCGTACGGCAGGCCCCGGAGGTCCCGGTGCTGGTGGCGAGCGCTGAGGACAGCGCGCGCGCCCAGCACAAGGTGTTTCAGCTCGTGGGCCGCGGGCGCGGCAAGCTGGTGGGACCGGTCGTGTTCACCGAAGCCGAGGTCAACGCGCTCGTGAGCCGGCAGCTGGCCGGTCAGCTCCCGCTGTCGTCACCGGTCGTCAGGCTCCTTGCGGGCGACACCGTGGAGCTGTTCGGCCGCGTTCCCGCCCGGCGGCTGCTCGTCGACTCCCCCCTATCGTGGCTTTCGGAGCTGCTGCCCTCCGGCTGGGGCAGACGCGAGGTCTGGCTGCGTATTCGCGCTCACGCCAGGCTCGAAGCGGGGCCGCGGCCTCGGTTGCGGTTCGAGCCGGCGGAGTTCGCGGTGGGCCGGTTGCCGCTTCCCACGGTGATGGTGCGGCTGCTGCTGGATCCGGGAACGCTCGCGATCTTCCGGTGGTCGTTGCCGGAGGACGTGGAGGCGGTGACGATCGACGCCGGGCGCGCGACTATCCGGGTCGCTTCGTCGCGGTGACGTACCGCATTTGAAGATCGTAGAGCAGCTCGTCGATCACCTGCGTCTCCTCCGCCGAGCGGTTGCCCTCGGTCTTCTCACGCAGGAGCAGCAGGAGGTCGATGACGTCCGCCGCGTGGGGCAGCTCGCGATGACGCTGGCCGCTCACGGGGTCCGCCGCCTCACCGAGGGCGATGAGCGCCTCGCTGCCGAGCATCATGAGCAGCCCTACCAGGCTCCGCTCCGGAGCGCCGGCCGGCGGCGCGGGCTCCCGCGGGGACTCGATGATGGACGAGCGCGGCGCTTCCGCCGGGCGGGGCTCGGGACGGCTGGCGGCGGCCGCCACAGGCTCGTCGTCGTCGCGCCGCCGTCGATCGGTGACCTTGAAGGTGGGTTCTGCGTCCGGGTCGGCCATATCGCCGAGCCTAGCACACGCAAAAACTGCTGCTGTATAATCGCTTGACCCCAGGAACGGAGATGACCCAGTCCCCCGGTGTTCTCTTTGAGCGGCTCGTCGATATCATGAGCCGCCTGCGTGGACCGGACGGTTGCCCTTGGGACCGCGAGCAGACACGAGTCTCCCTCAAGCCCTACCTCCTCGAAGAAGCCTATGAAGTGCTCGAGGCGATCGAAGCGGGCGCGCCGGGCGCCATCGAAGAGGAGCTGGGCGACCTGCTCTTCCAGGTCGTCTTCCACGCGCAGGTGGGGGCCGAGTCGAACGAGTTCACGATGAGCACCGTGCTGCAGCGGCTCATCGACAAGATGGTGGAGCGGCATCCGCACGTCTTCGGGGACGCGCGCGCCTGCACCTCCGGCGAAGTGCTGGTGCAATGGGAAGCCATCAAGCAGCGTGAGGCGGAGCGGCAAGGCCGCCGGCGCTCGGTGATCGACGGGGTGCCGCGCGCGCTTCCCTCCCTCTTGCGGGCCCAGCGTCTGCAGTCGAAGGCGGCGCGGGTCAATTTCGACTGGCCCAACGCGGGCGCGGCATGGTCGAAGGTCGAAGAGGAGATCGAGGAAGCCCGTGTCGCCCTCGCCGCCGGTGACCGGGCGCGGCTCGAGGACGAGCTGGGCGACGTGCTGTTCTCCGTCGTCAACGTAGCGAGGCTGTCAGACATCGATGCCGAGGAAGCGATGCGGGGGGCGATCGACAAGTTTCGCCGGCGGTTCACCGAAATGGAGGACGATCTGAGCGCGCGAGGGAAGTCCGTGGGCAACGTCACACAGGAAGAGCTGGAGCAGTCATGGATGGCCGTCAAGGCGCAGGAGCGCGGCCGATGAAAGCGCGTATCGGCGCCGCCTCCGTCTCGGTGGAGCGGGGAGACATCACCGACTGGGAAGTCGACGCCCTCGTCAACGCCGCCAATTCCACGCTCGCCATGGGCACGGGCGTGGCAGGGGCGATCAAGCGCAAGGGCGGCGTCATCATCGAAGAGGAGGCCCTGAAGCAAGGGCCGATCGAAATCGGCGACGCCGTGCTCACACCGGGGGGCAACCTGGCCGCCACCCACGTCATCCATGCCGCGGTCATGGGTCCGGACCTCAAGACCAACGCCGACTACATCGCCCGTAGCACCGCCTCCGTCCTCGCCCTCGCCGACAAGCACCGGCTCACCTCCATCGCGCTGCCCGCCTTCGGGACGGGGGTCGGCCACGTGGCGCCCACCGTCTCCGCGGAGGCCATGCTGGGGGCGGTGGCGGCGCACCTCAAGGGCGGAAAAACGACGGTAAACCGAATAGTTTTCGTTCTCTACCAGGACGACGCCCTCAAGGCCTTTACAGATACGTTGAAAAGGGTGACTGCGGTAAAGTAGTAGTTCTCAATGGCTCAGGGAAAGCTCGGCCAGCCTGTCAACCGGCGCCTCGGTGATCTCCTCGTCGCCGAGGGTCTGGTCAGCGATGCCCAGCTGAAGCAGGCGCTGGCGGACCAAAAGGGGAAAACCGACAAGCTCGGCTCCATCCTCGTCGGCCTCGGCTTCATCAACGAAGAGCAGCTGATCGGATTCCTGTCCCGCCAGTACGGCATCCCGTCCATCACGCTGTCGAACCTCGAGATCGACGCCGAGACCCTGCGGCTCGTGCCCGCGCCCATCGCGCGCAAGTACGAGGTTCTGCCCGTGAAACGGATCGGCGGCTCGCTCACGCTCGCCATGGCCGATCCCACCAACGTGTTCGCGCTCGACGACATCGCGTTCATGACCAACCTCCAGGTTCTGCCCGTGGTGGCGCCGCAAGCGGCCATTCGCAAGGCGATCGAGCGCCACTACCAGGAGCAGCAGGCGTCGATGACCGAGATGCTCTCCGACATCACCAGTGAGACCAGCGTCGAGGTGGTGGAGGAAGAGCAGCAGAACGCCAACGTCAACGTCTTCGAGCTGAAGGAATCCGCCGACGAGGCGCCCGTTGTGAAGCTGGTCAACAT
Organism: uncultured bacterium; assembly: GCA_964419375.1. Classification (GTDB taxonomy): domain Bacteria; phylum Methylomirabilota; class Methylomirabilia; order Rokubacteriales; family CSP1-6; genus JBBDXO01. The sequence continues at coordinate 422 of CAYQQT010000058.1, read as the reverse complement.
GGTGCTCGCGGACGCCATCAAGAAGGGCGCCTCCGACCTGCACTGGGAGCCGTACGAGAAGGTCTTTCGCATCCGGTTCCGCATCGACGGCGTGCTGCACGAGATGCTGGCGCCGCCCAAGCGGCTGGAGCCGGCCATCATCTCGCGCCTCAAGATCATGTCGAACCTGGACATCTCCGAGCGCCGGGTGCCCCAGGACGGGCGCATCAAGCTGCGCTTCGGCACGCGCGAGATCGACTTTCGCGTGTCGATCCTGCCCACCATCTTCGGCGAGAAGGCCGTGCTCCGTATCCTCGACAAGGACTCCCTGCAGCTCGACCTCACGAAGCTGGGCTTCGACAGCTGGAGCATGGACAAGTTCACCGCGGCCATCCGCCAGCCCTACGGCATGGTGCTCATCACGGGGCCCACGGGCTCGGGCA
>CAYQQT010000057.1:0-12008 GCA_964419375.1 uncultured bacterium | reverse complement strand
ATGGCGAAGGCGAAGTACGAGCGGACGAAGCCGCACGTGAACATCGGGACGATCGGGCACATCGACCACGGCAAGACGACGTTGACGGCGGCGATCACGAAGGTGCTGCACACGAAGAACAAGAACATCGTGGTGCGGGACTACGGCTCGATCGACAACGCGCCGGAAGAGCGGGAGCGCGGGATCACGATCGCGGTGGCGCACGTGGAGTACGAGACGGACAAGCGGCACTACGCGCACATCGACTGTCCGGGGCATGCGGACTACATCAAGAACATGATCACGGGGGCGGCGCAGATGGACGGCGCCATCCTGGTGGTGGCGGCCAATGATGGTCCGATGCCCCAAACGCGGGAGCATGTGCTGCTGGCCCGTCAGGTGAACGTGCCGCACCTGGTGGTGTTCATGAACAAGGTCGACATGGTGGACGACCCGGAGATTCTGGACCTCGTGGAGCTGGAGGTGCGGGAGCTGCTCAAGAAGTACAACTTCCCGGGCGACGACGTGCCGGTGATCCGGGGCTCGGCGCTGCAGGCGAGCGACAACCCGACGGATCCCAAGGCGGCGGAGGCGATCTTCAAGCTGATGGAGGCGGTGGACAGCTACATTCCGACGCCGCCGCGGGCGGTGGACAAGCCGTTCCTGATGCCGATCGAGGACATCTTTTCGATCACGGGGCGGGGGACGGTGGTGACGGGGCGGGTGGAGCGGGGGATCGTGAAGGTGGGCGAGGAGATCGAGATCGTGGGCATGCGGGACACGCGCAAGTCGGTGGTGACGGGCGTGGAGATGTTCCGCAAGCTGCTGGACGAGGGGCAGGCGGGGGATAACATCGGCGCGCTGCTGCGGGGCATCGATAAGGACGACGTCGAACGCGGCCAGGTTCTCGCCAAACCCGGCTCCATCAAACCCCACAAGAAATTCAAAGCCGAAATCTATGTTTTGACGAAGGAAGAGGGGGGGCGTCACACGCCCTTCTTCAACGGGTACCGGCCGCAGTTCTACTTCCGCACGACGGACATGACGGGGGTGTGCACGCTGCCGGCGGGGACGGAGATGGTGATGCCGGGGGACAACGTGACGATGGCGATCGAGCTGATCATGCCGGTGGCGATGGAGAAGGAGCTGCGCTTCGCGATCCGCGAGGGTGGGCGGACGGTGGGCGCGGGCGTGGTCATCGACATCGTGGTGGAGTGAGGACTCACGATGCGCGACATCATCTCGATGGCCTGTACGACGTGCCAGCGGCGGAACTACTCGACGACCAAGAACAAGCGAACGCACCCGGACCGCATGGAGCTGAAGAAGTACTGCCGGTGGTGCAGGAAGCACACGCCGCACAAGGAATCCAAGTAAGACCCAGGGGTGTAGCTCTAACGGCTAGAGCACCGGACTCCAAATCCGGGGGATGGGGGTTCGAATCCCTCCACCCCTGCCACTTGAAGAACTGAGGCGAGATGCAGTTCGTGACGCGGATACGGGAATTCGTTCAGGAGGTCCTCGCGGAGTTCCGCAAGGTGACCTGGCCGAGCCGCGCGGAGCTGGTCAGCTCCACGGTGGTGGTGATCGTGGTGACGGTGGTGCTGGCCTTCTTCCTCGGCGGCGTGGACATCGTGCTGGCCCGGGTGGTGGAAAGGATTCTGAAATGAGCGCCGACGCAGCGGCCGCGCCCACCATCGGCGACCGCGACAAGCAGTGGTTCGTGGTCCACACCTACTCGGGCTTCGAGAACAAGGTGGCGGAGGCGATCCAGTCGCGCGCCAAGATCTTCGGCATGGGCGAGAAGATCACGCGCGTGCTCGTGCCCACCGAGAAGGTGGTCGAGGTGCGCAACAAGCAGAAGCGCGAGACGGAGCAGAAGTTCTTCCCCGGCTACGTGCTGGTGGAGATGGAGCTGACCGACGAGACGTGGCACCTCGTGCGCTCCACGCCGAAAGTGACCGGCTTCGTGGGCTCCGGCAACAAGCCGGTGGCGCTCGATACCGACCAGGTGAACGAGATCATGAAGAACATGGAAGCGGGCGCGGAGAAGCCCAAGCCCAAGTCCGTGTTCCAGCGGGGCGACAAGGTGCGCGTCATCGACGGGCCCTTCGTGAACTTCCAGGGCTCCGTGGACGACATCAACCCCGAGCGCGGGCGGATGAAGGTCGTGGTCGTCATCTTCGGACGCCCCACGCCGGTCGAGCTCGAGTACTACCAGGTGGAGCGACTCTAGTGGCCAAGAAAGTCCAGGCAATGGTGAAGCTGCAGATTCCCGCCGGCAAGGCGAACCCGTCCCCGCCCGTGGGACCGGCCCTCGGCCAGCACGGCGTGAACATCATGGAGTTCTGCAAGGGCTTCAACGCGATGACGAACGGCCAGGAAGGGCTGATCCTGCCCGTGGTGGTCACCATCTACGTGGACCGGTCCTTCACGTTCATCGTGAAGACGCCGCCGGCGGCGGTGCTCCTCAAGCGGGCGGCGGGGATCGCGAAGGCCTCCGCGGTGCCGCACAAGGACAAGATCGGCAAGGTCACGCGGCAGCAGGTGCGCGAGATCGCGCAGACCAAGCTCGTGGATCTGAACACCGCCAACATCGACTCCGCGATGCGGATCATCGAAGGCACCGCCCGCAGCATGGGCATCGACGTGGTGTAGGGAGAACGACATGGCGACGATGGTGAGCAAGCGGTACGACGCGGCGATGGCGAAGATCGACCCCGCCCGGCAGTACACGTTCGAGGAGGCGATCTCCGTCCTCAAGACGATGCCGGGCACGAAGTTCGACGAGTCGGTGGACCTCTCCTTCCGCCTCGGCGTCGACCCCAAGCACGCCGACCAGATGGTGCGGGGGGCGGTGGTGCTGCCGCACGGCATCGGCAAGACCGTGCGCGTGGCCGTCTTCGCCAAGGGCGAAAAGGAGCGCGAAGCGCGGGAGGCGGGCGCGGACGTGATCGGCGCCGAGGATCTCGTGGAGAAGGTGCAGGGCGGCTTCATGGAGTTCGACACCGCCATCGCCACCCCCGACCTCATGGGCCAGGTGGGCCGTCTCGGCAAAGTGCTCGGCCCGCGCGGGCTCATGCCGAACCCGAAGCTGGGCACGGTGACGTTTGACATCACGCGCGCGGTGCGCGAGGCGAAGGCGGGCAAGGTGGAGTTCCGCGTGGACAAGGCGGGCAACATCCACACCCCCATCGGCAAGCGCTCGTTCGCCGCCCAGCATCTGACCGAGAACGGGCTGGCGCTCATCGAGGCCATCGTGCGGGCGAAGCCCGCCGCCGCCAAGGGCACCTATCTGCGCGGGCTCACGGTGTCGACGACGATGGGGCCGGGCGTGAAGGTGGACGCCGTCGGCGTGGCCAACCTGTTCAAGAAGGCCGTGTAGGAAAGAGGAGCGCACCGGTGCCAACGCAAGAGAAGGTCGAAACGATCGAGGATCTCAAGACGCGGCTGCGCGGCGTCAAGACCGTGCTGCTCACGGAGTATCGCGGTCTCAGCGTGGCGCAGCTGAGCGAGCTGCGCAAGCAGCTGCGCTCCGTGTCGGCGGAATACAAGATCGTGAAGAACCGCCTCGCGCGGCTCGCGCTCTCGCCCGACCTGTCGGCGGTGGGCACGTACCTCAAGGGGCCCACGGGCATGATCCTCTCCCGCGAGGACGCGGTCGCCGTCGCGAAGACGCTGCACACCTTCGCGAAGACGAACACCGCGCTCGTGATCAAGGCCGGCTACGTCGAGGGGCAGATGCTGCCGCCCGACGGGCTCAAGGCGCTCGCCGACCTGCCGTCGAAGGACGCGCTGCGCAGCGCCATCGTGGGCGCCCTGCAGGGTCCTCTCGCGCAGCTGGTCGGCCTCCTCAGGGCGCCCCAGCGCGATCTCGTCTACGTCCTCGAGCAGCGCGGCAAGATGGCGCCGCCGGCGGCGGCTCCCGCCGCGGCGGCAAGCACGGAAGCGGCCCCGGCCACGGCGGCAAGCACGGAAGCGGCGCCCGCGGAAGCCGCGGCGCCGAGCGCATAACACATCCATGAAGGAGACCGACTGATGGCGAACGTGGAACAGATCGCGGAAGAGCTGGACAAGCTGACGCTGCTCGAAGCCGCGCAGCTCTCGAAGATGCTGCAGGAGAAGTGGGGCGTGTCGGCGGCGGCGCCGGTGGCGATAGCCGCCATGCCGGGCGCAAGCGCGGCCGGCGGCGGGGCGGCGGCCGCGGAAGAGAAGACCGAGTTCGACGTCGTGCTGATGGCGGCGGGCGAGAAGAAGATCCAGGTCATCAAGGTCGTGCGCGAGCTGACGAGCCTCGGGTTGAAGGAAGCCAAGGACCTCGTGGACGGGGCGCCGAAGGCGGTCAAGGAGAAGGTCACCAAGGCCGAGTCCGAGGACATGAAGAAGAAGCTCGAGGAGCAGGGCGCCACCGTCCAGATCAAGTAGTAACAGTCGAGCGAGCGTTGGCCGGGCACCCGGGCCCGGTCCGTCGATTCCATGAACGGCCAGTACGTGTGAGGACTCGTGTCCTCAGGAGAAGGTATGGCAGGCACGATTCAATGCGGACGCCGCACGCGCACCGACTTCGGCAAGATTCCGTCGATCGTCGAGATCCCGAATCTCATCGAGGTTCAGAAGCGATCCTACGAGACGTTCCTCCAGAAGGACGTCCCCGCCGACGGCCGTGAAGAGATCGGGCTGCAGGCGGTCTTCAAGTCCGTCTTCCCGATCGCCGACTACAACGACAATGCGCGGCTGGAGTTCGATTCGTACCACTTCGGCGATCCCAAGTACACGGTGGAGGAATGCCACGATCGCGGCATGACCTTCGCCATCCCGCTCAAAGTCACGCTGCGGCTCGTCGTGTTCGATCATGACAAAGAGGCCAAGACGCGGACGATCCGCGAGCAGCGCGGCCAGGAAGTGTACCTGGGCGAGCTGCCGCTGATGACGGACAAGGGCACCTTCATCATCAACGGCACCGAGCGCGTGGTGGTGAGCCAGCTCCAGCGCTCGGCGGGCGTGTTCTTCGACGACGACAAGGGCAAGACGCTCGCCTCGGGCAAGCCGCTCTTCTCGGCGCGCGTGATCCCGTACCGCGGCTCCTGGGTCGAATTCGACTTCGACGCCAACGACCTCCTGCACGTGCGCGTGGACCGCCGCCGCAAGATGTACGCCTCCGGCTTCCTGCGCGCCTTCTGGTTCCTGGAGAAGGGCGCCATTCTCTCCGACGAGGAAATCCTCGCCCACTTCTACGACATCGAGGACGTGCTCGGCTTCGAGGAGGGCAACGCGTGGGTGAAGGTGCACGCGGGCGCCTCCGTGGGCGCCAAGCTCGCCGAGGACGTGAAGGCGCCGCGCCACAAGGAACCCCTCGCGCAGGCGGGCAAGGTGCTCAACGCCAAGCTCGTCGAGAAGCTGATCGAAGCCGGCATCGAGAAGATCCCCGTGCGCGCGGAAGCGCTCGTGAGCCGGCGCACCGCCTCCCGCATCGTGGACACGGAGAGCGGCGAGGTGCTCGTGGGGACCAACACCGAGATCACCTCCACCGTGCTCTCGCAGGTCATGGGCCGCAAGGTGGCCCCCTTCAAGCTGCTGGTGTTGACGCCGGGCAAGATCGACGCGTCCATGTACGAGACGCTCGCGCGCGACCACATCAAGAACCCCGACGAGGCGCTCGTGGAGATCTACCGCAAGCTGCGCCCGGGCGATCCGCCCACGGTGGAGTCGGCGCGCACGCTCTTCCGCGGCATGTTCATCGACCCGCGCCGCTACGACCTCGCGCGCGTGGGCCGCTTCATGATCAACGAGAAATTGAAGCTCGAAGTGGACCACGCCGTCAAGACGCTGCACAGCGAGGACATCGTCGCCGTCATTCAGCACCTGCTGATGGTCAAGCTGGGCAGCAAGCCCACGGACGACATCGACCACCTCGGCAACCGGCGCGTGCGCTCTGTCGGTGAGCTGCTCGAGAACCAGTTCCGTGTCGGCCTCACCCGCATGGAGCGCGCGGTCAAAGAACGGATGTCGATCTCCGACATCACCAATCTCATGCCTCATGACCTGATTAACGCGAAACCCGTCTCTGCAGTGGTGAAAGAGTTTTTCGGTTCTTCTCAGCTGTCGCAGTTCATGGACCAGACGAACCCGCTCGCGGAGCTGACGCACAAGCGCCGCCTCTCCGCCCTCGGCCCGCGCGGCCTCAGCCGCGAGCGCGCCGGCTTCGAGGTGCGTGATGTGCACCCCACGCACTACGGGCGCATCTGCCCCATCGAGACGCCGGAAGGCCCGAACATCGGCCTCATCTCCTCGCTCTCGACCTACGCGCGCACCAACGAGTACGGATTCATCGAGACGCCGTACCGCAAGGTGCAAGCCGGCGTCGTCACGGACGAGATTCAGTTCCTCACCGCGCTCAAAGAGGAGCGCTTCGTCATCGCCCAGGCTAACGCCGAGATCGATCGGCGCGGCAAGTTCGTGCAGGAGCGGGTGTCCGCGCGCAAGAGCGGTGAGTTTCGGATGGTCCCGCCCGAAGAGCTGGACTACATGGACGTCTCCCCCAAGCAGTTGGTGTCGGTGGCGGCGGCGCTCATTCCCTTCCTCGAGAACGACGACGCCAACCGCGCGCTCATGGGCTCCAACATGCAGCGGCAGGCGGTGCCGCTCCTGCAGCCGGAGGCGCCCCTCGTGGGCACCGGCATGGAGCACGTGGTGGCGCGCGACTCCGGCTCCGTCATCGTGGCCAAGCGCCCGGGCGTGGTGGAGTACGTGGCCGCCGACCGCGTGGTGGTGCGGGCGGAGAGCAGGTCGAAAAAGGCCGATCCCGTCCAGGATCTGCCTCTGGATATCTTCAATCTGACCAAGTACCGGCGATCAAACCAGAATACCTGCATTAACCAAAAGCCGATCGTGCGCAAGGGCCAGAAGGTGCAGGCGGGCGACATCATCGCCGACGGGCCCGGCACCGACCAGGGCGAGCTCGCCCTCGGCCGCAACGTGCTCGTCGCCTTCATGCCGTGGGGCGGGTACAACTTCGAGGACGCCATCCTCGTCTCCGAGCGGCTGGTCAAAGACGATCGGTTCACCTCGATCCACATCGAGGAGTTCGAGATTCAAGCGCGTGACACCAAGCTCGGGAAGGAAGAAGTCACCCGGGACATTCCAAATGTTTCCGAAGAAGCGCTCAAGGATTTGGACGACGCGGGTATCGTGCGCATCGGCGCCAAGGTGAAGCCGAGCGATATCCTCGTGGGCAAGATCACGCCCAAGGGCGAGACGCAGCTGACGCCGGAAGAGAAGCTGCTGCGGGCGATCTTCGGGGAGAAGGCGGGCGACGTGCGCGACACCTCGCTCACGGTGCCGCCCGGCATCGAGGGCACCGTGGTGGACGTCAAGGTGTTCTCGCGGCGCGGCGTCGACAAGGACGAGCGCGCGAAGTCGATCGAGGAGGAGGAGATCGGGCGCCTGGAGAAAGACTACCAGGACGAGATCGCCATGGTCGAGATGGAGCGCGACCAGAAGCTCAAGAACCTCCTCGTGGGCAAGACCTCCATCAACGAGCTCTTCGACCCCACCGACAAGGCGAACCGGGTCACCAAGAAGGGCGACCGCATCGACCGCGCCGACCTCGACAACTTCTCATGGAACGAGTTGAAGAAGGTGAAGGTGAAGGAGGACGACGGGCTCGCGCAGATGGTGCGGCGCATCGAGGAGCTCGCCGAGGAGCAGATCGGCATCTACGATTCCATGCTGGAGGACCGCATCGGCCGCCTCCGCCGCGGCGACGACCTGCCCCCCGGCGTCATCAAGATGGTGAAGGTGTACGTGGCCGTGAAGCGCAAGCTTTCAGTAGGTGACAAGATGGCGGGCCGCCACGGCAATAAGGGCGTGGTGTCCAAGGTGCTTCCAGAGGAAGACATGCCGTATCTTCCCGATGGAACTCCCGTCGAAATCGTCTTAAATCCTTTGGGTGTGCCTTCTCGCATGAACGTGGGTCAGATCCTCGAGACCCATCTCGGGTGGGCCGCGCGCGCCCTCGGCATCTGGGTGGCGAGCCCCGTCTTCGACGGCGCCACCGAGGCCGAGATCAAGCAGCACCTCACGCAGGCGAACCTGCCCACGTCGGGCAAGACCGTCCTCTACGACGGCCGCAGCGGCAAGCAGTTCCACCAGGAGGTGACGGTGGGACAGATCTACATCCTCAAGCTCGCGCATCTCGTCGACGACAAGATGCACGCGCGCTCCATCGGCCCCTACTCGCTCGTCACCCAGCAGCCGCTGGGCGGCAAGGCGCAGTTCGGCGGCCAGCGCTTCGGCGAGATGGAGGTGTGGGCCCTGGAGGCGTACGGTGCCGCCCACACGCTGCAGGAGATGCTGACCGTGAAGTCGGACGACGTGGAAGGACGTAACCGGATCTACGAGGCGATCGTTAAGGGCGAGAATTTCCTCGAGCCCGGCACTCCGGAGAGCTTCAACGTGCTCGTGAAGGAGCTCCAGAGCCTGGCGCTCGACGTCGAGCTGGTGACCAAAGACGGGAAGAAGACGTCGTGATGCGGACTGAGCGAAGCCACGATCATCTCGGACCTCGTTCCAAAGGAGACAACTGAATGCTGACGGATCGGCCTTTCGGCAGCCTGATCAGAGAGGACAAGCCTACCAAGGATCTGTGGGGCATCCTCGATCGGCATGCGAAGCCCATCACGTTTGATGCAATCCGGATCAAGCTGGCGGCACCGCAGAAGATCCGCGACTGGTCGCACGGTGAGGTGAAGAAGCCCGAGACCATCAACTACCGGACCTTCAAGCCGGAGCGCGACGGTCTCTTCTGCGCCCGCATCTTCGGGCCCACCAAGGACTACGAGTGCGCGTGCGGCAAGTACAAGCGCATGAAGTTCGCAGGCGTGGTGTGCGACAAGTGCGGCGTGGAAGTGACGCGCGCGCGCGTGCGCCGCGAGCGCATGGGCCACATCGAGCTCGCCTCCCCCGTGTCCCACGTGTGGTTCTTCAAGGGGCTGCCCAGCCGCATCGGCCAGCTCCTCGACATGTCGCTGCGAGATCTAGAAAAGATCCTCTACTTCGAGGAGTACGTGGTCCTCGACGCCAAGATCAACGGCGTCAAGAAGAAGGACCTCATGGCCGTCGACAAGGCGCGCAAGCTCCACGAGGAGCACGGCCCCGACGCCCTCAAGGTGGGCATGGGCGCGGAGTCCATCCGCGAGCTGCTGCGCGACATGGACCTCGACTCCCTCGCGCGCGACCTGCGCGCGCAGATGCTCGGGGAGACGTCCGTCCAGAAGCGCAAGAAGATCGTCAAGCGGCTGAAGGTCATCGAGGCCTTCCTGAAGTCCGGTAACCAGCCGGACTGGATGATCCTCGAGGTCGTTCCCGTCATCCCGCCCGAGCTGCGCCCGCTGGTGCCGCTCGACGGCGGCCGCTTCGCGACGTCGGACCTGAACGACCTCTATCGCCGCGTCATCAACCGCAACAACCGGCTCAAGCGCCTCATGGACCTCAAGGCGCCGGAGATCATCATCCGCAACGAGAAGCGGATGCTGCAGGAAGCGGTGGACGCCCTCTTCGACAACGGCCGCCGCGGCCGCGTCATCACGGGCCCGAACAACCGGCCCCTCAAGTCCCTCTCCGACACTCTGAAAGGCAAGCAGGGGCGGTTCCGGCAGAATCTTCTCGGTAAACGGGTTGATTATTCCGGTCGTTCTGTGATCGTCGTCGGTCCCTACCTCAAGCTCCACCAGTGCGGGCTGCCCAAGAAGATGGCCCTCGAGCTCTTCAAGCCGTTCATCCTGCGCAAGCTGGAGGAGCGGGGGATCGCCTCGTCCATCAAGGCGGCCAAGAAGTTCGTGGAGAAGGAGCGTCCCGAGGTGTGGGACATCCTCGACGACGTCATCAAGGAGCACCCCGTGCTCCTGAATAGAGCTCCGACGCTTCATCGACTGGGTATTCAGGCTTTTGAGCCGATCCTGGTCGAAGGCAAAGCGATCGAAATTCATCCGCTCGTCTGCACGGCGTTCAACGCCGATTTTGACGGCGACCAGATGGCCGTGCACGTGCCGCTGTCCATGGAGGCCCAGCTCGAGGCGCAGGTGCTCATGCTGTCGTCGAACAACATCCTGTCGCCGTCTAACGGGGCGCCCATCGCGGTGCCCACCCAGGACATGGTCCTCGGCATCTACTACCTGACCAAGGAGCGGCTCTCCACGCCCGGCCATCCCGTGCGCGGTGAGGGGCGACTCTTCGCCGACCCCGAGGAAGTCCGCATCGCCTACGACAACGAGGACATCGATCTGCAGGCGCGCATCAAGGTGCGGTGGAACGGCGACATCATCGAGACCACGGTGGGCCGCACGCTCCTCAACGAGATCGTGCCCGAGCCCCTGCGCTTCCTGAACCAGGAGCTGAAGAAGAAGGAAGTGACGGCGCTCGTGGGCCGCTGCCACAACCTGCTCGGCAACGAGGTCACCGTCCACTTCCTGGACGAGCTGAAGGATCTCGGCTTCCGGTACGCGACGCTGTCGGGCATCTCCATCGGCATCGACGACATGCACATCCCGTCCATGAAGAAGCAGCACATCAGCAAGGCGCGCGAGGACGTCAACGAGGTGGAGACGCAGTACCAGGACGGCGTCATCACCAACGGCGAGCGCTACAACAAGGTGGTCGACATCTGGGCGCACGTCACCGAGGTCATCGCGGACGAGATGTTCCGCGAGCTCGGCGAGGGCGAGCAGGGGGGCGAGTTCAACCCCATCTACATGATGGCGGACTCCGGCGCGCGGGGCTCCAAGCAGCAGATCCGCCAGCTCGCCGGCATGCGCGGTCTCATGGCCAAGCCCTCCGGCGAGATCATCGAGACGCCCATCACCTCGAATTTCCGCGAAGGCCTCACCGTCCTCGAGTACTTCACGTCCACCCACGGCGCCCGCAAGGGATTGGCGGATACCGCGCTGAAGACCGCGGATTCGGGTTACCTGACTCGACGACTGGTGGACGTCTCGCAAGATGTGATCGTGAGCGAGTATGACTGCGGCACCGTGAAGTACATCGACGCCACTCCATTGGTGGAGGGCGGCGATATCATACAGTCGCTGCGCGACCGCATTCTCGGCCGCGTGGTGGCGGAGGACGTGCGGGATCCGCTCTCGAGCGAGATCATCGTGCAGGCGAACAACGAGGTCACCGAGGAGTTAGCGCAGAAGGTCGAGGACTCGGGCCTCGAGCGCGTGCGTATCCGCTCCGGCCTCACCTGCGACACCAAGCGCGGCATCTGCGTCATGTGTTACGGCCGCAACCTCGGCAACGGCCGTCTCGCCGAGCTGGGCGAGGCGGTGGGCATCATCGCCGCGCAGTCCATCGGCGAGCCGGGCACCCAGCTCACGATGCGGACGTTCCACATCGGCGGCACCGCGAGCCGCGTGGTGGAGGCCTCCAAGCACGAGGCCAAGAGCGCGGGCGTGGTGAAGTACCACAACCTGCGCACCGTCGTGAACCGCGACGGCGATCTCGTGGCCACCAACCGCAACGGCGAGATCGGGGTGGCGGACGAGCGGGGCCGGGAGCGCGAGCGCTACCCGGTCGTGTACGGCGCCAAGCTGAAGGTGAAGGCGGACCAGAAGGTCAAGCAGCGCACCGTGCTCGTGGAGTGGGACCCCTTCACCAACCCTATCCTCACCGAGTTCACGGGCAAGGTGTCCTACCAGGACATCATCGAGAACGTCACCGTGCGCGAGGAGTTCGACGAGGTCACCGGCCTGTCGCGGCGGGTGATCATCGAGGACGTGGAAGGCCGGCTGCAGCCGGGCATCATCATCAAGATCCAGGGCGAGGCCCACATCGACCGGCACCGCTACCCGCTGCCGGTGGGCGCCATCATCAGCGTGCCCGACGGCGCCGACGTCTTCGCCGCCGACATCATCGCCAAGATCCCCCGTGAGACGACGAAGACGAAGGACATCACGGGCGGTCTGCCGCGCGTGGCCGAGCTCTTCGAGGCGCGTAAGCCCAAGGAGCAGGCGGTCATCACCGAGATCGACGGC
>CAYQQT010000056.1:0-12115 GCA_964419375.1 uncultured bacterium | reverse complement strand
ACGTCGACGTCGAGATGGACTGGGCGACCTTCGGCGATCGCGAGCAGAAGTTCGTGGCCGCCATCGAGGCGGGCAACCCGCCCGACGTCGCCGAGATGAATCACCTCGGGCCCATGCGTTACAAGGCGGCCCTGCGCGACCTCACGAAGGTCGCGAGCGAGATCGCCGGCGCCAAGGGCGGCATGCTGCCCTTCGCGGAGCGCCTCACCAAGGTGGACGGCAAGTTCCTCGGCGTGCCGCGCTACGCCATGATCAGCGTGTTCTACGTGCGCAAGGACATCATGGAAGCCAAGGGCCTCAAGGCGCCGAAGGTGTACGACCCCGACGTGATCGAGTTCGCGCGCAAGAGCGCCGATCCCGCCAAGGACCTCTGGGGGTTCGGTCAGACGCTCAACCGCTCCGACGACGGCGACGGGTTCATGGACAACATCCTCTGGGACTACGGCGGGGGCGTGTGGGACAGGGACGGCAAGCCCGGCCTCGCCACCGTGCACAAGGACGCCAACCTCAAGGCGCTGCAGTTCTCGGTGGACACGATCACGAAGCACAAGATCCAGTCCCCGGGCGTGATGGGCTGGACGGACGTGTCGAACAACGAGGCGTTCCTGGCGGGCAAGCTCGTCACCACGAACAACGGGGCGAGCCTGTACTACGCCATGGTCGCCAAGAAGCACGAGCTCGCCTCCAAGACGCTGCTCACGCTGACGCCGGGCGGGCCCGCGGGCAGCTTCGTGGCCTCGAGCTGCTACAACTGGGGCGTGTTCGGCAAGACGAAGCACGCCGACCTCGCCGAGGACCTCATCCGCTACATGGAGGACGAGAAGCGCTTCAACGAGTACGTCAACGTGTCGGTGGGCCAGGCCGGCCCCGTCTACAAGGGACGCGTGGACAACCCGTACTGGAAGTCCGATCCGAACTTCGAGGCCATCTTGCAGAACATCCTGCGCTCCGTGCCCACCGGGCATCCCGGCCCCCCCACGCCGGCGGCGGTGGAGGTGCGCGGCCAGCACATCCTCACCGACATGGCGGGACGCGTCGTCACCGCGGGCCTGGCTCCGGAGCGCGCGCTGAAGGAAGCGCACGACCGCGTGGTGGAGATCTACAACATCCGGAGGTCGTAGGCCGCAGTCGTGAGCACGATTCCTGCGCGGCTGCCCGCTGTGCTCGGCACCCGGCCGAGGCGGCGGGTGGCCCTGCTCAAGGAGCGGCTGGGCAAGGACTACCGGCTCGGCTACCTCTTCATCCTGCCCATCATCCTGCTCGTGCTGGGGCTCGTCGCCTATCCCTTCCTGTACGCGATGTACCTCAGCATGACGCGCAAGTACGTCGGCATGCCCGCCGTGTGGGTCGGCTTCGACAACTACGTGAAGCTCACGTGGGACGGCTTCTTCCAGCGCGCCGTCGTCAACAGCTTCATCTTCACCTTCGGCTCGGTGGCGGTGAAGCTGGTCATCGGCGTCGTCATGGCGCTCGTGCTGAGTACACGTATCCGCTTCCGCAGCTTCTTCACGGGGGTGCTGCTCATCCCGTGGGTGGCGCCCACCGTGGTTTCCGCGCTGAACTTCCTGTGGATGTACGACTACAGCCTCGGCGTCTTCAACTACCTGCTCGTGCGCGTGTTCGGCATCCTGCCGCAGGGCGTGGGCTGGCTCAGCGAGCCCAACACGGCGATGGCTTCCGTGGTGGCCGTGAACATCTGGCGCGGCTTTCCGTTCTTCGGCATCAGCTTCCTGGCGGGCATGAAGGCGATCCCCACCGAGCTCTACGAGGCGGCCGCCGTGGACGGGGCGGGTCCGCTGCAGCGCTTCCGCTGCGTCACCCTGTCGGGGCTCAAGAACATCATCATCATCGTGGTGCTGCTGTCGACCATCTGGACCTTCAACGACTTCCAGATCGTCTACATCCTCACCAAGGGCGGTCCCGGCGGCGCCACGCAGGTGCTGCCCGTCTTCACCTACGAGATCGCCTTCGGGGCGCAGCGCCTCGGCGAGGCGATCGCGGTGGCGCTGTACATGCTGCCCGCGCTCGCCGTCGTCATCGTGATGCTCGCGCGCTACATGCGCCGCGAGGGCCGCGCATGACCCGCGCCACCACCGCCGCCCGCATGCAGGTGGCCCTCTCCTACGGCGTGCTCGCCGCCCTCGTCGTCATCGTGGTCTTTCCCTTCTACTGGATGACCATCACCTCGCTCAAGAGCGAGGTCCAGATGCGCAGCCTCACGTCGATGTTCTGGCCCGACCCCCTCGTGCTCGACAACTTCCGCCACCTCCTCGGCCAGACGGACTTCGTACGCTGGTTCAAGAACAGCGCGGTGGTGGCGGTCTCGTCCACCCTGCTCGCCACCGCCATCGGCACCGTGGGCGCGTACGCCCTCGCGCGGCTGAGGTTCCTCGGGCGCGCGTTCGTGTCGAGCGCGGTGCTCATCACGTACCTGGTGCCGCCCTCGATCCTGTTCATTCCGCTGTATGCGCAGATCCGCAACATGGGACTGAGCGACACGCTCGCCGGCCTCATCGCCGCTTATCCAAGCTTCACCATCCCCTTCGTGACGTGGCTGCTCATGGGGTACTTCGAGTCGATCCCGGAGGAGCTGGAAGAGGCGGCCATGATCGACGGCGCCACCCGTTTCGGCGCCTTCTGGCGGATCGTGCTCCCGCTCTCGGCGCCGGGCGTCCTCGCCGCCGGCCTCTACGCCTTCACCCAGTGCTGGAACGAGTTCCTCTACGCCCTCGTCTTCATCACCGACGTGAAGCTGCGCACGCTGCCCGTGGGCCTGTCCACCTTCATCACCGGCGACGTGTACGGCTGGGGCTTCCTCATGGCGGGGGCCGTGCTCACCACGCTGCCCGTCATCCTCGCCTACATCTACCTGCAGAAGTACATGGTGGAAGGGCTGACGGCGGGCGGCGTGAAAGGGTAGGCCGGCCCTTTTGACAATGTGGCCTCAATAGGACAGTATTGTGGCCACAAATAGATCATGACGACCGTGGGCATCCGGGAACTCAAGAACAGGCTCAGCGAATTTCTCGGTCGCGTGAAGACGGGCGAACGCGTGTTCGTGACCGATCGGGGCCGGCCCATCGCGGTCATCTCGCCGCCGGCGGATGCCGAAGGCGACGGCCGGATCGACGCCATGGTGCGTGAAGGCGTCGCGCGCTGGACAGGCGGCAAACCACGGGGATCGGCCCGCCCCACGCGCATGCGAGGGGCCTCGATGGCGCGAGCGGTCATCGAGGGCAGGCGGTGACGCTGTACCTCGATACGAGCGCTCTCGTGAAGCTCTACGTCGAAGAGAACGGCTCCGGGCTCGTTCGCGACAGTGTAGAGCGCGCGCGGTTCGTGTCCACCTCCGCCATCGCCTATGTCGAAGCCCGCGCGGCGTTCGCACGCAGGCGTGGCGAGCGGCGCCTGTCGCGGCCGGCGCACCGCCGTCTCGTCGAGACGCTCGACGGCGATTGGCCGCGATACATGCTGCTCGACGTGACGGAGGCGATCATTCGTGAAGCCGGCCGTCTCACCGACCTTCATGGACTTCGCGCCTATGACGCAATCCATCTCGCATCGGCCGCCCTCGTGCGCGATCACTTTCCCGAGGAGGTGGTCTTTGCTTCGTGGGATGCACGACTCGACGCCGCCGCGTCACGTGAGGGGCTCGGCACACTGAGGAGTGGCTCGGCGTGACCGGGGGAATCGACACCATGCCCGTGAAGAGCTCCTACCCCGACGTCTACGCGCGGTCGATGAAGGATCCCGCCGGCTTCTGGGGCGCCGCCGCCGAGGACCTCTACTGGGACCGTCGCTGGGACCGCGTGTTCGACGACTCGCGGCCGCCCTTTTGCCGGTGGTTCACGGGCGGCATGCTCAACACCTGCTACAACGCGCTCGACCTCCACGTCGACCGCGGGCGGGGCAGGCAGCGCGCGCTCATCTACGACAGCCCCGTCACCGGCACCGTGAAGGCGTTCACCTATCTTGAGCTCCGCGACGCGGTGGCGCTCTTCGCGGGCGCGCTCGTCCGGCAGGGGATCGGCAAAGGCGACCGCGTCATCCTCTACATGCCCATGGTGCCGGAAGCCGTGATCGCCATGCTGGCGTGCGCGCGCATCGGCGCCGTGCACTCGGTCGTCTTCGGGGGCTTTGCGGCCAAGGAGCTCGCCACCCGCATCGACGACGCGCGGCCGAAGCTAATCGTCTCCGCCTCCTGCGGCATCGAGGTGAGCCGCGTCATCGCCTACAAGCCGCTGCTCGACCAGGCCATCGCGCTCGCGCGGCACAAGATGGAGCGGTGCATCATCCTCCAGCGGCCGCAGGAGAGGGCGGCGATGACGGCCGGCCGCGACGTCGACTGGCATGAGGCAGTGGCGGGCGCCACCGCCGCCGAGTGCGTCTCCGTCGCCGCCACTGACCCGCTCTACATCCTTTATACGTCCGGCACCACCGGCATTCCGAAGGGCGTCGTGCGCGACAACGGCGGTCATGCGGTCGCGCTGAAGTGGAGCCTGCCCAACGTGTACGGCGTGGCCGCGGGCGACGTCATGTTCACCGCCTCCGACATCGGCTGGGTGGTGGGCCATTCCTACATCGTGTACGCGCCGCTGCTGCGGGGCGCCACGTCCATCCTCTACGAGGGCAAGCCGGTGGGCACTCCGGATCCGGGCGCGTTCTGGCGGCTGAGCGCGCAGCACGGCGTGGGCGTGATCTTCACGGCGCCCACCGCCTTCCGCGCGATCAAGAAAGAGGACCCGCGCGGCGAGCACATCGCGCGCCACGACTTGTCGCGCTTCCGCACGCTCTTCCTCGCGGGTGAGCGCTGCGATCCCGACACGCTGCTGTGGGCGCGCGAGCGGCTGGGCGTGCCCGTCATCGACCACTGGTGGCAGACGGAGTCGGGGTGGCCGATGGCGGCCAACTGCGTGGGGCTCGGCATGCTGCCCGTGAAGCCGGGCTCGCCCACGAAGCCGGTGCCCGGCTACGACATCCGCGTGCTCGACGACAAGGGGGCGCAGGTGCCCGCGGGCCAGACCGGCTCCATCGTCGTGCGCCTCCCGTTGCCGCCCGGCTGCCTGCCCACGCTCTGGAACAACGACGCCGGCTACGAGAAGTCGTACCTGTCCGCGTTCCCCGGGCACTACATGACGGCCGACGCCGGCTACAGGGACGAGGACGGCTACGTCTACGTCATGAGTCGCGTGGACGACATCATCAACGTGGCCGGCCACCGGCTGTCCACGGGTGCGATGGAGGAAGTGCTCGCCTCCCATCCCGATGTCGCGGAGTGCGCGGTGGTGGGGGTGGCGGACGAGATCAAGGGTGAAGTGCCCGTGGGCTTCGTGGTCACCAAGGCGGGCGTGGCGCGCGGCGACGCGGACATCGTGCGTGAGCTCGTCGAAAGAGTCCGCGACGCCATCGGGCCCGTGGCCGCCTTCAAGACGGCGGCGGTGGTGAAGCGGCTACCCAAGACGCGCTCGGGCAAGATTCTCAGAGGCACGATGAAGAAGATCGCGGAAGGCACGGAGTATCAAACGCCGGCCACCATCGACGATCCCGCGATCCTCGCCGAGATCACCGACTCCCTCAAAGGCATCGGCTACCCCAGGAGACCATCATGAAATTCCCGCTTCCCACCGCCGAGGCCGCTTCGCTCGGGCTCGATGTGCCCGCCCTCGACCGGCTCATGGAGATCGTCACGCGCCACATCACCGAGGGGCGCTACCCGGGCGCGCAGCTCGCCGTGGCGCGCCACGGCAAGCTCGCCCTCGTGCGCACACTGGGGGACGCGCGCCTGGACCCTGCGCGGGTCGTCGCCAACGACGACACGCTCTGGCTGCTGTACTCGAACACGAAGGTCCTCACCGCGTGCGCGGTGTGGCTGCTCGTGGAGCGCGGCGCCCTCGCCTTCACCGACCGCGTGGCCGAGCACCTGCCCGGCTACGAGGCCAACGGCAAGGGCGACATCACGATCGTGCAGCTGCTGACGCACCAGGCGGGCTATCCGAACGCGGACGTGCCCAAGGAGGCGTGGGACGACCACGACCTGCTGCGCAAGGTCGTGTGCGAGTTCACGCCCGAATGGACGCCGGGCTCGCGCGTGCACTACCACGGCCGCGCCGCCCACTGGACGGCGGCCGCGTTGATCGAGGCGCTCACCAAGACCGACTACCGGACCTTCATCCGCGAGCAGGTGATCCAGCCGCTCGGCCTCGGCGACGAGCTGTACGTCGGCCTGCCCGACACGCAGCACGGGCGCGCGGCCGACATGCACGAGCCCGGCGCGGAAGGCGGCCGCGCGGTCAAGCGCGCCGACGAGAACAACGCGGCCTTCCGCCGCGCGGGCACGCCGGGCGGCGGCGGCTACGGAACGGCGCGCGCGACGGCGGCCTTCTACCAGATGCTGGCGCAGGGCGGCAGCCTCAACGGCAAGCGGCTGCTGTCGTCGCGGATGGTCTCCTATGTCACGCGCGATTTCACGGGCGAGCGGGTGGACGACTACATGGGTATGCCCATGCATCGCGGCCTCGGCCCGCACTCCCGCGGCACCGGCGTGAGCATTCGCGGCCTGGGCAGCCTGGCGCCGCCGCGCACGTTCGGCCACGGCGGAGTGGGCTCGTCCTACTGCTGGGCCGATCCCGAGTCCGGCGTGTCGTTCGCGTACCTGACGAACAGCCGCGTGCCCGATCCCTGGCACAGCGCGCGCCTCGACGTCGTGAGCAATGCCGTGCACGTGGCGATCGACTAGCATGGCGCTCATGGCGCTGAAAAACGCCCATCTCCGTCGTTGGCTCGGTGTTCCCTCCCTGCGACGTGGCAGGGCCACGCCTCAGTCGGGAACGCCTCGCCGCCTAGGATCTGGGCATTTTTGAGCGCCATGCGCGTGTTTCGGGAGGCTGACTAGCATGGCGCGCATTCCCGTCATCGCGTCCAAAGACGATGTGCCCGCCGGCCACGCCCACGTGTGGGACCAGATCGCCAGCAGCCGGGGCAAGGTGGTGGGACCGTTCACCGTGTTGCTGCACCGCCCCGAGCTGGCTCGGCGGACCGCCGAGCTGGGCGCGTACGTCCGGTTCGAATCGATCCTGGGAGCGGTGGACCGTGAGCTCGCCATCATCGCGCTCGCCCGGGAGCTGGACTGCCAGTTCGAGTGGGCCTATCACGTGCTGGAGGCGCGCAAGGTGGGCGTTCGGGAAGAAGCGATCGCCGCTGTCCGTGAGGCGCGGATGGACGGCCTGACGCCGGAGGAGGCGCTCATCGTCCGGTACGTGGGGTTGCTCTTCCGCCGCCATCGCGTCGACCAGGCGACCTTCGATGCGCTGCGTGCCCGGCTGGGCGTCGACGGCCTGGTGGAGCTCACGGCCACCGTCGGTTATTACGGTATGCTCGCGTGTACCCTCAACGCATTCGAGGTGACGCCCGAGGCGGGCGCGGAGGCCCTGCATGTTCCGTGACGTGGTGACCGGTCTCGACGAGCTGCGCGCGCTGATGGGTGAGCCCAGCGAGGTGGCGCTGAAGAAGGACATCGGCGTGCTGGACGAGCATTGCCGCACGTTCATCGCGCACGCCCCCTTCGTGCTGCTGGCGACGGCGGGCGCGACGGGCCGGTGCGACGTCTCGCCCAAGGGCGATGCCCCTGGTTTCGTGCGCGTGCTCGACGACCGCCACCTCGTGATTCCCGATCGTCCGGGCAACCGGCGCCTGGACGGCATGAAGAACCTTCTCGACAATCCCCACGCCGGGCTCATCTTCCTCATCCCCGGTAAAGAGGAGACGCTGCGGGTTAACGGGCGGGCCTGGATCGTGCGCGACGAGGAGATCCTCGAATCGCTCACGGCCATGGGCAAGCGGCCCACGCTCGCCATCGGCGTCGAGGTCGAGGAGTGCTTCCTGCACTGCGCCAAGGCCTTCAAGCGCTCGCACCTCTGGGAGCAGGCGCAGTGGCCCGACCTCGGCGATCTCGCCTCGGCGGCTCGCATGTTCCTCGACCAGACCGGGCTGCAGAACATGACCGTGGAGGACATGGAGCGCCGGCTGCAGGACGGTTACAAGAAGAGCCTCTACTAGATGTTCCGGATCGGCATCGACGTCGGCGGCACGTTCACCGACCTTGCCGCCGTGGACGAGCGCGGTCGCGTCGTCATCGCCAAGTGCGCGTCCACTCCCAAGGATCCCTCCGACGGCCTCATGGAGGGACTCGCGCTGCTCGCCACCGAAGCCTCCACCGATCTCGCGGGCCTGCTCGCGGCCACCGAGCGCATCGTGCACGGCACCACCGTGGCCACCAACGCCCTCCTCGAGCGCAAGGGGGCCAAGGTGGGGCTGCTCACCACCGAGGGACATCGCGACATCATCGAGATGCGCGAGGGCCTCAAGGACGACCGCTACAACTTGAGAATGCCGCCGCCGGTGCCACTGGTGCCGCGCGCGCTGCGGGTGGGTGTGCGCGAGCGCATGACGGCCGAGGGCGCGGTGGCCATTCCGATCGGCGCCGCCTCGCTGCGGGCCGGCATCGCCGCCCTCGAGCGGGCGAAGGTCGACGCCGTCGCCGTGTGCTACCTGCACGCCTACCGCAATGCCCGGCACGAGTTGCTCACCGGGCGCGCCGTTGCCAAGAGCATGCCGGGCGCGTACATTTCGCTGTCGTCCGAGGTGCTGCCGCAGATCAAGGAGTACGAGCGGATCTGGACCACGGTCGTCAACGCCTACGTGGGCCCCGCGCTCGCGCGCTACCTGACGAGTCTCGCCTCGCGCCTGAAGGCCAAGGGCTATCGCGGCGACGTGCTCATCATGCAGTCGCATGGTGGCGTCGCGCCCATCAAGGAGTCGTCGCGGCTGGCGGCGGGCTCGGTGCTCTCCGGGCCCGCGGGCGGCCTCGCCGCCGGCCGCTACGCGGCGCGGCTGGTGGGCGAGGGCAACCTCATCACCTTCGACATGGGCGGCACCAGCACCGACATCGCGCTTCTGCAACGCGGCGAGCCGCAGCTCACGGGCGAAAAGACCCTGGGCATCGCGAAGGTCGCGCTGCCGAGCCTGGACATTCACACGCTCGGCGCCGGCGGCGGCTCCATTGCCTGGGTGGATGCGGGGGGCATCCTGCACGTGGGGCCCGAGAGCGCGGGCGCCGACCCTGGGCCTGCCTGCTACGGCAAGGGCGGTGACGCCGCCACCGTGACGGATGCGAACGTGGTGCTCGGCTATCTGGATCCTGCCAACTTCCTCGGGGGCCGCATCGGGCTCGACGCGCGCGCCGCGAAGACGGCGGTGCAGAAGATCGCCACCGCGCTCGGCACCGCACCGCTGGCAGCGGCGGAAGGCATTTCGAAGGTCGTCAACACCAACATGGCCGAGGGGATCAAGATCGTCTCCGTCCGCCGCGGCGTGGACCCGCGCAAGTTCGCGCTCGTGTCGTTCGGCGGCGCTGCCGGCCTGCACATCACGGAGGTCGCCCGCCTGCTCGAGATCCGGCGCGTCATCGTGCCGAGTGTGGCGGCCGTGCTGTCCGCGTGGGGAATGCTCGCCACCGATCTGCGCTACGAGCTCGTGCGCTCCCACGTGAGCGAAGTCTCACGCCTCGCGCCCGCCGCGCTCCGGCGGCTCTTCGGCGCGATGGAAGCCGACGGGCGCAAGCGCCTGGGCCGCTTCGACGGCCCCGTCACGGTGCGGCGCTCGCTCGACATGCGCTACGGCGAGCAGATCTTCGAGATCCAGGTGCCGCTCGACGGCGTGGATCTCGCGTCGCCCACCGTGCTGGACGAGATCGTCGCCCGCTTCCACCAGCGCCACGAGGAGCTGTACGCCTACAGCGCGCAGGGACAGGAAGTGGTCGTCGTGAACGCGCGCGTGGCGGTGGTGGGCGAGCTGCCCGCGCTGTCGCCGGACTCGGGTGTGGCCGGCCGCGGCGCCGCCGCTGCTCCCGGCCGTCGCCGCGTCTATCTGGGCGGCTGGATCGAAGTGCCCGTGCACCGGATGGACGAGCTGCCCGCCGGCTTCGAGACCAAGGGACCTGTCATCTTCGAATCGGCGACGACGACGGTGCTCGCCCGCGAAGGCGAGCGCGTCACCGTCACGCCGCACGGCTGGCTCGACATCCGGCTCGCGTAGCGCGCGGCGCTTGCCGCGCCTCGCTCAGCGCCCGGGGTGGGTCAGCGCCGGGCACCCTTGTACAGCCGGTCGGCGAGCGCTCTCGCCCCGAACGCCGGAAGCACGAGAACGATGATGAGAATCGTGTTCGCGGTGTTGAACGGGTCGAAGGCCGCCGTCATCTTGTCCAACGCCTCCGGCAAGGTGTCGGACGCCCGAACGAAGCTGGTGACCGCAGCCGCGACGACCAGCAGCAGCACGCCCGTCCAGGCATACGCGAAGCCACGGAGTAGCGCGATCATCGGTGTTGCCTCCTCTGGAAAAGTATCTGGCTCATGCCCCGTAAGGCCTGAAGCAAGGAGAATGCCGGGCCTGCGACGCCGATAAATCCGCGCCGCGCTTGATGTCGGTCGGGGTCGAGGCCGGATTGGCATTGACCATCTGTCCACGGGCAGTGGTCATTTCCTAACCAAGCTGTCGGTCGGGGCGAGTACCCTTAGGCCATGGGAATCTGGTCGCTTTTGGCGGCCACCTTTAGCGACTGGTACGACGACCGCGCGCAGCGGATGGGCGCCGCGCTCGCCTACTACACCGTCTTCGCGCTCGCTCCCGGCGTGGTGCTGATCGTCGCCGTCGCCGGCCTCGGCGTCGGCCCCGACCCGGCGCAGCAGCAGTTCGTCGAGCAGATCGGCTCCCTCCTGGGCTCGGAGGGCGCGCGTGCGATCGAGGCGATGATCGTCAGCGCCCGCCGGCAGGCCGTCGGCACCACGGCCGCAACCCTCGCCGCCGGCACGTTGCTCTTCGGCCTGTGGGGTGTGTTCGGCGAGCTGCAGGATGCGCTCAACACGATCTGGGGCGTGGCGCCGAAGCCGGGCCGGGGCATCCTCCATATGGTGAAGGACCGCTTCCTGTCCTTCGCCATGGTCACCGGCATCGGGTTCTTGCTGCTCGTCTCGCTCGCCGTCAGCGCCTGGCTCGCCGCCGCCGGAAAGTTCTTCAGCTACCTGCTGCCGGCGCCCGAGATGGTGCTGAAGGCGGTGGATGTCGGTGTGTCGTTCGCCGTCATCACGCTGCTGTTCGCGCTCACGTTCAAGCTGCTGCCCGACGTGGAGGTGGCGTGGCGCGACGTGTGGGTGGGCGCCGGCGTCACCTCCCTGCTGTTCGTGGCGGGCAAGTCGCTCATCGGCCTCTACCTCGGCAAGAGCAGCATCGGCTCCGTGTACGGCGCCGCGGGCTCGCTCGTCGTGATCCTCGTCTGGGTCTATTACTCGTCGCAGATCGTCATCCTCGGCGCCGAGTTCACCAAGGTGTGGGCGCGCCGGCGAGGCAGCGGCGCCGTGGTCGATCCCACCGCCGTGCCGCTCACCAAGGAAGCCAAGCGCGAGCAGGGGATGGGGCGGCGCGACGTCGTCTGAGTCGTCGCTGGTACCTGCCTTGCACACCTTCCCGCCTGGGAGGGGACCCGCTCATGACGGCTCACCTGGTTACTCTGATCATCGGCCTCACGCTACTGGCCACGGGTACGACGGCCTGCAGTACGACCACCGGCGTCGCCGCCGCCACGGGCGAGGGGTCGGCCCTCGCCAAAGACACCACCACCGACCTCGGCAAAGGCGAGCTCATGGGCACCGGCGTGGGCGCGGCGGCAGGCGCCCTTTACGACGTGAAGAAGGGGAGATAGCGATGAAGACGCTGACGATCGGTGCCGCCCTCCTCGCCGCCCTTGTGATGTTCGCGGGGGCCGCGTTCAGCCAGACGCAGGTGCCCGACCCCTCCCAGACGCAGCCGACCAACAAGGTGTGCACCGGCGCCCGCGCGGATGCCCCCAAGAAGCTCGAGGGCAAGGTCGTGAAGATCGACCATGACCGCGGCACCCTCACCGTGCGCACGCACGACGGCAAGCAGCAGGACTTCGAAGGCTCCCGGGAGACGCTGCGGGACTACAAGCTCGGCGATGAGCTGGAAGCGACGCTGCGCCCGCAGAAGTGCTAGCAGGGCGCTGCCCCCCTACGGGGATCACGAGGCGCGAAAAAACGTCCATCTC
>CAYQQT010000055.1:8307-12139 GCA_964419375.1 uncultured bacterium | reverse complement strand
TCACGGTCGCCGGCATCGTGCTATTGAACCTGCCGATGGGCATGCGCCACGGCATGTGATCCCGCGCGGCGCTCCCGACGAAGCCGGAGCGCGGCGCTTATCCTTAATAGAGGAGGAAGTCATGAAATCGGAGTGGAAACGGACAGGCTGGAGGCTCGGCGGACTAGGCGTGCTGGTGGCCGGCATGGCGCTGGGAGCGCTCGCGTGGCCGATCGAGGCGCAGCAGAAGAATCTGCTGGTCTCGAAGAAAGTCGCGGCGGCGCCCGCGCTCGACGGGACGCTCGACGCCGCGTGGAAGGGGGCGGCGCCGCTGAACGTGAAGGCGATCAGCGGGCGGAATCTGCCCGGCGGGTCCTCGGAGATCTCTCTCAGGTCCATCTACTCGGGCGAGACGATCTATTTCTACATGCAGTACAAGGACCCGACCGACAGCGTGAAGCGCAGCCCGTGGGTCAAGCAGGCCGACGGCTCGTGGCAGAAGCTCAAGGACCCGGCCGACAAGGGTGGGGACAACAATCTCTACTACGAAGACAAGATGGCCTTGATCTGGAACATCAGCTCGCCGGCCTTCGAGACCAAGGGCTGCATGGCCGCGTGCCACACCGGTGAGGGCAAGCCCTTCGGCAACAAGTACCTGCCGAATCCCGGTGAGCGGGCCGATCTCTGGCACATGAAGGGTGTGCGCACCGCCACGATCGGCCAGATCGACGACCAGTATCTCGATGCCACCCGCTACGACAAGGACAAGGCCCCCGAGGCCGGTCGCAAGACCGATCCGAAGACGGGCGGCGGCTACGTCGACAACGTGAGCGACGACAAGAAAGGGCCGAAGTTCGCGCTGAAGGGCAACAAGCCGGCGCCGCCCTACTGGATCACGGACGCCGAGAAGGAGGCGTTCGACGATTCCAAGTACAAGGCGGGCGACGAGGTGCCGGGCATCATCGTGGCGCCGTTCACGGGAGATCGCGGCGACATCGGCGCGAAGGTCTCGTGGAAGGACGGCGTCCGGACCGTCGTGTTCTGGCGTAAGCTCGCGACCGGCAGCGAGTACGACGTGCAGTTCAGCGATCTGAAGAAGGAGTACGCGTTCGGGGTGTCGGTATTCGACAACGCTCAGGTCCGCCACGCGTTCACGCCGGGCGTGCTGAAAATGGTCTTCGAGTAACGCGAAGTGATGCGTTAGCATTATCGCGGTCGCCGGGAGCCCGTGCTTCCGGCGATTGCCATGTCTCGTCGCGAGCAGGTAGGATGAGCGCCAGCCGCGCGCTGGGCTCGCGCCCGGGGGGAGAGGGACGGATGAGGGCAGTCGCGTGCTCTGGCCTCGTCGCCGGGGCGCTCCTGTTCGCCGCAACGTTGCTCCTGGCTTGGCCGGCGTGCGCGCAGGTGTCGAGCACGGCGCAGGACCCACTCGCCGGCTCCCGCGTCTTCGGCGCGAAGGGCTGCGTCAAGTGCCACGCCGTGAACGGGATCGGGGGCAAGGTCGGGCCCGATCTTGGCCGCATTGCCCGACCCCGCTCCTTCTACGACCTCACCACCGCGATGTGGAACCACCTGCCGCGCATGGCCGAGCGCATGCAGCAGCTCGGCATCGTGCGCCCGCACCTCGGTGCGCAGGAAGCGGGCGACCTCATCGGGTTCCTCTACACGCTCAACTACTTCGACCTGCCGGGCAACGCGGCGGCCGGCCGGCGGCTTTTCGCCGACAAGCGCTGCATCGTCTGTCACCAGGTCGACGGCGTCGGCGGCGTCGTGGGGCCCAACCTCGATTTCCTGCGTCCGTTCCGCTCGCCGATCTACGTCGCCGCGGCGATGTGGAACCACGGCCCCCAGATGACGGACGCGATGGCGGCCCGCGGCATCCAGCGGCCCTCGTTCACGGGCGCGGAGCTGCGGGATCTCATCGCGCTCCTGGAGCCCGGAACGGGCGGACCCACGGACGGACCGATCTACGTGCTTCCGGGCCGCGCCGACAACGGCCGCCGGCTGTTCGCCGAGAAGCGTTGCGCCGAGTGCCACAGCGTCGGCGGCCAGGGCGGCAAGGTCGGCCCCGACCTGGCCGAGCGGGCCGTGCGCAGGAGTGCCATCGATTTCGCCGCGGAGATGTGGAACAAGGCTCCGAAGATGCTCGCGGCGATGAAGCCACGGGGCATCACCGCGCCGCAGCTCCGGCCCGAGGAGATGGCCGACATCATCGGCTACCTGCACTCGGTGCGGTACTTCGCCGAGCCCGGCAACATCCAGCGCGGCTGGGCTGTGGCCACCAATAAGGGATGCTTGACGTGCCACGCCCTGGCCAGCGAGCGTGGCAAGCCGGCCTCCGACCTCACGCGCGTGCGCCTCACCACGCCCGCGGCCGTCGTCGCCGCGCTCTGGAACCACGCGGTGGTCACGGCGCCGGCGCCGGGCGGGGGCAAGCTCGCGTGGCCCGAGTTTCGACCGGAAGAGATGGCCGATCTGGCGGCGCTGCTCGCGTCCTTCGGCCGGGTCCGATGATGCCGCCGCTGATCGTGCTCGCCGTCGTTGGCGTGCTCGCGCTTGGGACGGCGCCGGCCCACGCGCAATCATCGGGCGTTGACAACTGCGCGACCTGTCACCTCGCCATCGGCGACGAGCGGCTCGAGAAGCCGGCGAAGGACTACGCTCACGACATCCACAAGACGAAGGGCTTCGGCTGCGTCGCCTGCCACGGGGGCAACGAGAAGGAAGCGGGCATGGAGGCCATGGATCCCGGGAAGGGATACATCGGCAAGCCCGGGCGCAAGCAGGTGGTCCAGGTCTGCGCGCGGTGTCACTCGGACGCCGCGTTCATGAAGCGCTACAACCCGTCGCTGCGCGTCGACCAGGCGACCGAGTACGCGACGTCGGTCCACGGCCGCAAGCTGCACGAGGCCGACGATCCGAAGGTCGCGACGTGCGTGAGCTGTCACCCGGCGCACTCGATCCGCCCGCCGTCCGATCCCAAGTCGAGCGTGTACCCACTGCGCGTGGCCGACACGTGCGGCGCGTGCCACGGCGACGCCAAGTACATGGAGGGCCGGCGCACCCCGACGGACCAGCTCGCGAAGTACAAGGAGAGCGTCCACAGCAAGGCGATGATCGTCAAAGGCGATCTGTCGGCGCCGACCTGCAACGACTGCCACGGCAACCACGGCGCGGCGCCGCCGGGCGTGACGTGGGTGGGCAACGTGTGCGGCCGGTGCCACACGGTAATGGCCGATCTCTTCCGCAAGAGCGTTCACGCCAAGGCATTCGTCGACATGGGCACGCCCGGCTGCGCGACGTGCCACGACAACCACGCGATCCGCGAGGCCGGCGATCGGATGCTCGGGCTCGGCGGCGACGCCGTGTGTACGACCTGCCACGGCGCGACCGACAAGGGCGGCCAGACGGCGGTCGAGATGCGCGCGCTCATCGATGGGCTGGCCGGGCGCCATCGAACGGCCCGCGAGCTGCTCGACCGGGCGGAGCACGCGGGCATGGAGGTGAGCCAGGCGCAGTTCGACCTCAATAGCGCCCGGGATTCGCTGGTGATGGCGCGCGCGGCCGTGCACGCCTTCACGGTCGACGCGGTCAAGGCGGAGACGACCGCCGGTTCGGCCATCGCCGACAAGGCGCACGCGCGGGGGGTGCGCGCCCTCGGCGAGCTGGCGTTTCGCCGCAAGGGTCTTGGCATCTCACTCGTGATCATCCTCGCCGTCATCGCCGGGCTCCTGCTGAAGATCCGCCAGATGGACCGGCGAGGGCGCGCGCGGGAGCAGGGATAGTCTAGGAGCCTGTCGGAGTTTTTCGAGGGGGGCCACGGCTTGGCCGGGGCCCCCCGAGCGTCGCGGGG
>CAYQQT010000055.1:0-8207 GCA_964419375.1 uncultured bacterium | reverse complement strand
GGGGTTTTCGAGGGGGGCCACGGCTTGGCCGGGGCCCCCCGAGCGTCGGGGGGCTTGGGGGGCCCGTGGCTAGGCCCCCCATATTGATAGGAGGCGCAATGGCGTACGCGATGGACGACCCGTCACGGCGGCGATTCGTCAACTGGTTTCTCGGCACGAGCGTGGGCGCTTTACTGCTGGCCGTGCTCTATCCGGTCAGCCGCTACCTGGTGCCACCCACGGCCGGCGAGTCCGCCGCGGGGACGGTGACGCTCGCCATCAAGCCCGACGACGTCAAGCCGAACACCGGACAGATCTTCAAGTTCGGCAGCCGCCCGGGGATCCTCGTGCGCACCGCGGCCGGAGAGCTGCGGGCCTTCTCGGCCGTCTGCACCCATCTCAGCTGCACCGTGCAGTACCGGCCCGACTTCGGCCACATCTGGTGCGCCTGCCACAACGGCCACTTCGATCTCAACGGCAAGAACGTCGAGGGGCCGCCGCCGCGTCCGCTGGAGGCCTTCGTCGTCAACGCGCGCGGCAATCAGATCGTGGTAAGCAAGGGCGCCTGAGGATGGCTCCGGTGGAGACGCACGGCGCCGTCTGGCGGTGGCTCGATCGCCGCATCGGACTGGCCGACCTCGAATATCTCGCGCACAAGAAGCAGGTGCCGCTCCACCGGCACACGATCTGGTACTACCTCGGCGGCATGACGCTGTTCCTCTTCGCGATCCAGATCGCGACGGGGATCCTGCTGCTCTTCTACTACCGGCCGAGCGCCGAGGAAGCCTACGAGTCCGTCCAGTTCCTGATGGGCGAGGTCGAGTTCGGGTGGTTGATCCGCTCGATCCACGCGTGGGCCTCGAACCTGATGATCTTCACGCTGTTCGTGCACATGTTCAGCGTGCTGCTGCTCGCCGTCTACCGGCCGCCGCGCGAGGTCACGTGGTTCTCGGGGGTCGCGCTGCTGGGGCTCGCCATGGGCTTCGGGTTCACGGGCTATCTGTTGCCGTGGAACGAGCTGGCGTACTTCGCGACGAAGGTCGGCACCGAGATCACCGGGGCCGTCCCGCTCGTGGGGGCGTTCCTGCTCCGGCTCCTGCGCGGCGGCGACGAGGTGACCGGCGCCACGCTCACGCGCTTCTACGGCATCCACGTCGCGGTCCTGCCCGCGCTCACGGCCGCACTCGTCGGCCTGCACCTCTTCCTCGTCCAGAAGCACGGCATGAGCGTGCCCCTCGACGTCGAGCGCGGCGGCGGCCCAGTGCGGACGATGCCGTTCGTGCCGAACTTCCTCCTGCGCGACATGGTGGGCTGGCTGGCGGCGCTCGCCGCCCTCGCCGCCCTCGCCGCGTTCTTTCCCGCCGAGCTCGGCAAGAAGGCCGATCCGTTCGTGTCCGCGCCGATCGGGATCAAGCCGGAGTGGTATTTCATGTTCATGTTCCAGACGCTCAAGTATCTGCCGGCGCGGATCCTCGGCATCGACGGCGAGGTGGTGGGCATCCTCGGCTTCGGCCTGGGCGGGCTCTTCCTGCTGCTGATCCCCGTGCTCGACCGGCGGACGGCGCGCGGGGAGCCGAGCCGGCTCTTCTTCTGGATCGGCATCGCGATCATCGTCTACATGCTCGTGCTGACCTATCTCGGCTACACGGCGAGCGCGACGAAATGAAGCGGCGGCGTGGCCGCGGCGTGCTCGCTGCGCTCGGCGTCGCGGTCGCCGTGCTCGCCGTCGCGAGCGTGGCGAGGGGAGAGCCGCCTGGTGACGCCGCGCGCGGGCGCGAGACCTTCACCGCCAAGGAGTGCGCCCGCTGCCACGTGCCGCGCGGCCAGTCCGGCGTCGGCCCCGCGCTCGAACAGCTCCGGCGGCCGCAGGGCGCCTTCCTGCTCGCGGGCCGCCTGTGGAACCATGCGCCTGCCATGTTCACGGTCCTGAAAATCGAGACCCTCCAGTGGCCGCAGATCAGTGCCGCCGAGATGGCCGACCTCATGACCTTCCTCGAGGCCGATCCCGCCCGCGATCCGGCGCCCGATCTCTCCAAGGGGCAGTTGATGCTGCTCCGGAAGGGCTGTCTCAAGTGCCACAGCCTGCGCGGAGAGGGCGGCCGGCTCGCGCCCGATCTCTCCGCGAAGCGCGCGTCCTATGACTCGGCGGTGGCCTGGGCGGCGCGGATGTGGCAGCACACGCCCGCGATGGCGGCTAAGGCCATGGAGATCGGCGTGCTCTACCCGCGCTTCGCCGAGAATGAGATGCTGAACCTCGTGGCATTCTTGAGGAGCAACGCCAAGTGAACCCACACATATCTCTCGGGAGGACTGCCATCGTGCGATCCCTGGGTTTCTGCACGCTCGTACTGGTCGCCGGCCTGATCGCCGGGCTGCTCGCGCCGTCCGCCGGCCCCGCTCAGCCCAAGCTGCCCGAGCCGTTCGCCTTCCCGCAGGGCAAGGACAGTCCCGGACCCGTCACCTTCGACCACGCCAAGCACCGCGAGGCCGGCGTCGACAAGTGCACCGCGTGCCACACCAAGGTCTTCAAGATGAAGAAGGGCGAGACCGGGCCCCTCACGATGGCCAAGATGAAGGCCGGCGAGCAGTGCGGCGCCTGCCACAACGGCAAGGCGCAGGTCGGCACCAAGGTCGTCTTCACCGCCGACGACAAGACAAACTGCGAGAGGTGCCACAAGAAATAGCGCCGGATGGAGCGCGAAGCCCGGCGGCCCTGGTGGAGAGCCCACGTCCTCTGGATCGTCGCGCTGGCGGTGCTCGTGACCGCCGGCGCGGCCACGGCTGGGCTCTGGAAGGTCTCCACGAGCCCGCGGCTCTGCAACGCGTGCCACATCATGCAGCCGTACGTCGAGGCGTGGAAGGCCTCGACGCACGCCAACGTGACGTGTGTGCAGTGTCACTACCCACCGGGCTTCCGGGACACGCTGTGGGTCAAGTACCAGGCGCTGTCCCAGGTCGTGAAGTGGGCGACGCACACCTATAGCTCAAAGCCCTTCGCCGAGGTCGAGGACGGGAGCTGCCTGCGCTCGGGCTGCCACGACCGCGACCTGCTCGCCGCCAAGAAGACCTTCAAGCGCGGCGTCGTCTTCGATCACGCAAGCCATTTGACGGACGCGCGGCGGGGACCTCGGCTCCGCTGCACGAGCTGCCACACGCAGGTCGTGGTCTCCACGCACATCCAGGTCACCGAGTCGACGTGCTTCCTGTGCCACTTCAAGGGCGCGATGGCCGGCCGCGAGCTGCATCCGATCGCGGGCTGCACGGGCTGTCACCAGACGCCGCCGGGCGACATTGTGCTCGGCACGGTCCGGTTCAATCACGAGGACGTCCGACGACGTGGCGTGGCCTGCCAGAGCTGTCACCTCAACGTCGTGGAGGGCGATGGCGCGGCGCCGCGCGAGCGCTGCTTGACCTGCCACAACCAGCCCGACAAGCTCGCACGCTACGGCGACCAGCCGTTCATCCACGCCGCTCACGTGACCACGCACAACATCGCGTGCGGGCGCTGTCACACGACCATCCAGCACAAGCTTCCGCCGCTGATCGGCGTGACCGCGCAGGCCGCCGGCGCCGCGCCGCCACGATGATCCGCGCCGCGCTCCTGGGAGCCTGTCGGAGTATTTCGAGGAGCGCCGCGGCTGTGCCGGGGCGCTCCGAGCGTTGGGGGGGTGGGGGGGCCATTTCGGCGCCCACCATGTTACTGATTGTCGCGCTCAGCATCGCGACGGCGGGGCCGGCCGCCGCGCAGCGCGACGAGTCTCCGATCCGCCGTCCCGCGCCGCATCCCGAGCCGCCGGCGGCGGCGCCGCCCGCGGCGCGCAACGAGCTCGAGTGCCGGAACTGCCACGAGTCCAAGCACCAGGGCGTCGTGCACATGTACCTCGGGCTCGGTGGCCGGGGCACCCCGATGATTCCGAGCCACATGTTCCAGGTGCGCGTGCAGTGCATCGCGTGTCACACCGCGCCCAAGGAGGAGGCCGCGACCGCCGCGATCGCGGGACGCACGTTCCATCCGACCGAGGAGGCGTGCATCGGCTGCCACGGCGAGAAATATCGGGGCATGCTCGCGCGCTGGGTGGAGACGCTCGGCAAGATGCGGAGGGTGATCGAGCCCAAGCTCGCGACCGCGCGCGCGGCGCTCGGCGCCGCGGATGCGAAGGGCGCCAAGCCGGCGCGGGCGCGGAAACTCGTGGACGACGCGGACTTCAATCTGAAGTTCGTCGTGCTCGCCAAGGGCGTGCACAACGTGTTCTACGCCGCCGATCTCCTGAAGCTCTCCAACACGTGGGTCGACGAGGCGCTGGCGGCGCTTGGCAAGCCTGCCGTCAAGAGCGACGACACGCTCGTGCGCGGCGGCTACTGCGCCGTGCTCTGCCACGAGCCGGCCGGCGTGAAGTTGCCCGCGACGGTGAGCTTCGGCACGCAGAAGATCCCGCACGCCAGGCACGTCGCCGAGTTCGGCGCCGTCTGTACCGCGTGCCATTCGGCGGAGGTCCACAAGGCCGTCACGGCCAAGCCCGCGACCTGCACGGCTTGCCATCACAGCCCCGCGAACGAGCGGTGCGAATCCTGCCACCGCGTCCAGAGCGCGTTCTACCGCGGCACGACGAAGACCGCGCTCGCGAAGATCGGCCCGAACGTCATGGTCAACGCCGTCGGGTGCACGGGCTGCCACGACATGGCGAAGAAGCACTCGCGCCAGGCCGTCGGCGAGAAGTGCGTGAGCTGTCACGATGCGGCCTACACGAGCTTCCTCACCGAGTGGACGACGGGGACGGACCAGGAGATGGCCAAGACGGCGGCGGCCGTCAGGCGCGCGGAGGCGCTCGCGCGTGGCGGCCGGGCCACTGCCGAAGTCCGGGCAGTCGTCAAGGAAGCGGGCGAAGCGCTGGCGCTCGTGCGCAGGGCGCGACCGGTTCACAACCCCGACGCCGCCTCGGCACTGCTCGAAGCCGCACGGCAAAAAGTGGAGGCGATCGGTTCGGAGTAAATAGTGCAAATGACCCATTGCGTCGCTCGTACCGCTGACCTATCATCCGGGACAATTTCTCGTGAGCCAGTTCGTTGCCGCTGTCGAGAGGAGGCACCGCGTGAGTCGACGTCAGTCTCGATTGGTGGGTGTAGGCGGTCTCGGGCTGGTCATCCTCGCCTTCGTCTTCGCGGGATGCTTCCGTGCGTCGAGAACTGCTGAGAGTCCGGCCCGCGCGGCGGCGCCCGCTACTGCCCAGGCCCCGGCCGCGCCATCCGGTGGCGAGTACGTCGGCGCCGAGACGTGCAAGGGCTGTCACGAAGAGGCGTTCAACCGGTTCTCCCACACCAAGATGGGCCGCCTCTTCCTCAAGCAGCCGCGCAACAGTGTCGAGCGGCTGGCGTGCGAGGGCTGCCACGGCCCGGGCAAGGACCACGTCGACCAGGGCGGGGGCGGCAAGGGCAAAGATCCCAAGCTGATCACCTTCGCCAAGAACGATCGCACTCCGATCGAGCAGCGGAACCAGGTCTGCCTCACCTGCCACACCAAGGGCGCCCGCATCTTCTGGCGGGGCAGCCCCCACGAGGCGCGCGACGTCGCGTGCACGAACTGCCACACCGTGATGGCGGATCACTCGCCCAAGGCCCAGCTCGCCAAGGCGTCGGAAATCGAAACCTGCGGCACGTGTCACCTCGAGCGGCGCGCCCAGCAGATGCGGTCCTCGCACATGCCGTTGCGCGAGGGCAAGATGACCTGCACCTCGTGCCACAACCCGCACGGCACGGTGACGCCCGCGCTGCTCAAGGAGAACTCGCCCAACGACAACTGCTACACCTGCCACGCCGAGAAGCGCGGCCCCTTCCTCTGGGACCACGCGCCGGTGGTCGAGAGCTGCGCGAACTGTCACGATCCGCACGGCTCGAACCACGAGAAGATGCTGAAGGTCGCCAAGCCGCGGCTCTGCCAGCAGTGTCACATCGAGACCCGGCACCCGACCAATCCGTACGGTCGCGACCCGGCGTCGCGGAAGTTCGTCCTCGGCCGGCAATGCTCGAGCTGTCACGTGAACATCCACGGCTCGAACCATCCCTCCGGCTTCGCCTTCACGCGATAGGGAGGGCAGCATGAATCTTCTCCGAACGTTCGGGGCGGTCGTCGTAGCGCTGGCGGTGCTGGCGGTGGCAAAGCCCGCGGCCGCGCAGTTCTCTCTCGGCGGTATGAACGTCGAAGGGGAGGTCGAGGCCGGGCTCCGGCTCCTTCCCGGCGAGCCGTCTCGGGCCGAGCGAGGCAAGTTCGAGGAGTACCGCGACTTCACGGAAGGTCCGTTCCTCCAGGGCCTGCAACTGCGGATCTTCCGGCCGGACGAGAGCTATTCCTCCTCGTTCTCCGGCGCCAAGTGGGGACAGCAGGACCAGGAATTCTCGCTCCGGTCGGGGCGCCTCGGCCTCTGGGAATTCGGCTTCGACTGGGACCAGACGCCGCACGTGTTCTCGACCACGTCCCGGATGCTGGCGACGCGGACATCCCCCAACGTGTTCACGCTACCGACAACGCGGCCGCCGCTGTCGGCCTATAACACCGCGCCGCGCCTCGACGAGGTCGGCGTGCGCTGGGATACGGCTCGGCTGTCGTTCGTCCTGACACCCACGCCCGAGCTCGAGCTCCGCGCCGAGTACACGCGGATCAAGAAGGACGGTGAGCGGCCGTTCGGCATGGCCTTCAGCAGCCCGGGCGGCAATTTCATGGAGATCCTCGAGCCGATCGATCAGACCGTGCACGATCTCCGGCTTCAGGCGAGGTTTGTCCGCGAGAACTGGCAGATCCAGGTGGGCTACACGTTCTCGCTGTTCCAGAACGAGTTCAGCGGCGTCAGCGCCGATAACCCGTGCCTGGGGTTGACCGCCGACATCACGGCCGCGGGCTGCGGAGGCGACGCCACCGGCGCTCAGCCCAGCGGGCGCACATCGCTGCCCCCGGGCAACCAAGCGCACACGATCAACATCGCGGGCGGCATCAACCTGCCGTACCGTACGCGGATCACCGGGAACCTCGGCTACAGCCTGCGCATCCAGAACGAGCCGTTCGAGGCGCACACCGTCAACCCTGCGCTCGCGGGCTCGCCGCTCCTCGCGCTGCCCCAGCGCGCCCTCGACGGGCTCGTGGGTCTGGCGCTCGTCAACGTCGGTGTCGTGAGTCGGCCGATCCAGCCGCTGACGCTCACCTTGAAGTACCGGATGTTCGACCACAACGACATGAGCGACGAGCCGATCTTCCCAGGCCACGTGCTCAACGACCGGACGCTGGTCGATGACGAGCGGACGTCGCCGCGCTTCGGCTACACCAAACACAACCTCGACTTGGACGGCCGCTGGAAGTTCGGGCAGCCGCTGGCCGTGACCCTCGGCGGCGGCTGGGAGCGGTGGGATCGGGTCGAGCATCGCGAGACACCGCGGAGCGACGAGGTCTTCGGTAAGGCGGCGGTGGACCTCACGCCCTGGGAGTGGCTGGTCGCCCGGCTCACGTACCGGCCGTCGTTCCGGCGCATCTCCGAATACAACACCTTCGCCCACCGCGAGCACGCCATCATCGAGGAAGAGACGGCGCCTGAGCTCGCCCAGGGCCAGTCGACCCTGCTGAGGAAATTCGACGAAGCGGACCGCGACCGCCAGCGCGTCGACCTGCTGCTGCAGTTCTTCCCGCTCGATACTCTGACGGCGTCGCTGAACGGGAGCTGGAAGTCCGACGATTACCTGCACTCGCCGCTCGGCCTCCAGGAGGCGACGAGCTGGTCGGCCGGTGTCGACCTCGGCTGGACGCCCTCCGAGCGCGTCGCGTTCACGGCCGGCTACGTGCACGAGTCGATCTTCCAGAAGCAGCTCTCGCGAAGCCGTCCCGTGGTGGGGGCGGATACATTCGATTTCGTGGATTACAACTGGCTGTCGAACAACATCGACACCATCGACACCTTCCACCTCGGGGCCAAGATCGCGCTGATCCCCGGACGGCTCGACTGGAACGTGGGGACGAACTACTCGACGGCAACGGGACAGATCCTCACCCGGAATCCCAACGGAGCGCCGACGAGCGGGACCGCCGCCCAGAACCTGACGGCGAGCGCCAAGCGCATGCCGGCCTTCGACGACACGCTGCTCCGGGTGGACAGCGCCCTCAGGTATCACTTCTCGAAGGCGTGGACGGTTGGGCTGGCCTACGCTTTCGAGGAGTTCACGAAGCACGATTGGCGCACGGACACGCTGAA
>CAYQQT010000054.1:0-12214 GCA_964419375.1 uncultured bacterium | reverse complement strand
CGGGAGGGAACATCACCGGGATCGGCAGTCTGCGGGCTGAGTTGACCGCGAAGCGTCTCGAGATCTTCAAGGAAGTCGTTCCTTCGCTCAGGCGCGTGCTCATCACGTATGACCCTCGTGAGAGCGAGGAGCGTGACGCCGTGGCCTCGGCAAGATTGGCAGCGAGTCGCTTGAGTGGTCTCGAGCTCATTGAGCGCGCCATTACGGTGGCCCTCGACATCGAGCCTGGTCTCGCTGCGATGAAGTCCGGGGGTCGTGACGGGATCCTCATCATTCAACCAGGGCCCAACCTCAATATTCCGGGTCGCAGTCTCGAGGTGGCGACGTCGAACAAGCTCCCGACGATGTATCCATCCTCGTTTTGGTCGAAGGTCGGCGCGCTCGCCTCGTATGGTCCGGACCAGTACCTGCAAGGTCGACAAGCCGCCCGTCTGGCTGATAGAATCCTGTCTGGCACTCGACCAGCCGACCTGCCGGTGGAGTTGCCGGATCGTATCGAGTTCATCATCAATCTCAGAACCGCGCGAATGCTCGGGCTGGACGTTCCGCGGCCCGTTCTGGTTCGTGTCGATCGACTCGTCGAATAACCGATCCAAGGAGATCTCTATGAAGATGCTGGGTGCATTCGTCATCGCGGCAGTCGCCTGCACGACGATCGTAAGCTCGGTTGCGGCCAGGGATCTCAAGGACAAGGTCAAGGTGGACATCGAGAGCGTCGGACTCCACCCGGGTATGGACCCGGGGATGTATGTCTGCGCTGGCGGTCACCTTCACATCAAGGGCACCGTGCAAAACCTGGCTGAAGTGCCGTTACGTCAGGTCAAAGTGACGGGCCGCGCCTTCGATGGTGCCGGCAAGCTGCTGGGGACGGCGACGACCACGACGAAAATCGACAAGCTGGCCCCCGGACAGAAGACTGAGATCAACCTCGAGTTCCTTACGGTGACCGGCCCGGCCATCGACCAGGTGAAGCGCCACGACCTTTCCGTCGCTGAAGCGCCGTCACTGTAAAGCATGGATGAGGCACTCGATGACAGCCGCTGAGGTCATAAAGACGCGTCCGGTGAAGTTGATGCGAGAGGGCGTGGCTATTCCCGGGTAGCCGTGAACGGGCAGATCTGGCTGTACGCGCAGTAGCGGCAGGCGAAGTGCGACGGCTTGGCCTCGAAGCGCCGCGCGCGGATGCCCGCCGCGGCGGCTTCGACGGCCTGGATGGCCTCCTCCGCGTCTTTCTCGGTGGGGGTATGGGCGCCGGTCACGTTCGACTCGATGAAGCGTAGCTCCACCCGCTGCGGCAGGCGCCCCGTCATCTCGCGCCAGGCCACCGAGTACATCTTGAGCTGCAGGTTGTCGGCGACGCGGCGGTCGGCGTCTTTCTGCTTGGTGACCTCGCTCGTCTTGTAGTCGACGATGATGGCGCCCAGCAGGTCCTCGTCCACGCGGTCGAAGCGCCCCCGCACGCGATTGTTGCCCACGCTGAAGGCGAAGTCCTTCTCGATGTAGGCGGGCTTGATGCCGTGCGCTTCCTCCTGGTGCCAGAAGCGCGCGAGGGCCTCCCGCCCCGCCGCCTTGCGCGCTTCCTGGTGCTGCCACGTGAGGAATCCCTGGTTCAGCCACTTGCGGTCGTACTCGGCGAGCAGATCCTCCAGCGAGGTGTAGTTTCCTTCCACCCGCCGCTTCAGGTAGAACTCCACCACGGCGTGGATGGTGCTGCCGTAGACCACGGTGTGGTGGCGCAGGATCGGCACTCGTAGGATATGCACGTAACGATATTTCAGCGGGCACGTCTCGTAGTCGTCGACCTGCTTGTGGCTGATGAGCAGCTCCTGGTCGTCGGGGATGGCGGGCGTCTCGTCGGCGCCCTGCTCCGCCGGCGGCGCGAAGCGCTGGATCTCCTCCACCGCCTTGCCCTTGAACGGCCGCGCCGCGTCCTTGGGCAGGTCGAGCGCTTCCAGCACGAACTGGCTCACCTTCCGCTCGCGGGCGCCGCCGTAGTCGCGCGCGCTGGTCAGGAACAGCTCGCGACGCGCGCGGGTCATGCCCACGTAGAACAGCCGCCGCTCTTCCTGCGCGTGGACGTCGCCCGACGGCAGCAGGTCCTTGATGAGCTCCGCGGGCATCTCGAGCGCGTCGCGCCGCTTCTGCACCGGGAACTTGCCCTGCACGAGGTTCACCAGAAAGACGACGGGGAACTCGAGTCCCTTCGCCTTGTGCACGGTGAGCACGTGCACGGCGGGCGTCTCCACGTCCGCTTCCGCGACGGCGGGATCTTCGCCGGCGTCGATGAGCGCATCGAGGTGCTTCACGAACTCGCGCACGTTGTCGTACTTGAGCGCCTTGGCCGCGTCGAGGATGCGGCGGAAGAACTTGGAGATGTTCTGCACCTCCGCCTCGTCGCGGGCGGTGGCCGCCTTCGACATGCGCGCGAGCCAGCCGGAGTCGACGAGGAACTGGTAGAGCAGCTCGCCCGTCGGCATCTCCCGTCCGAGCTCCATGTAGCGCACGAGGTCGCCGATCAGATGACGGATGGCGCCGCGCGCTTCGTCGCTTAGCTCCCCCGCCAGTTCTGGAATCTTCTCTGTTTCTTTGAGCACGTCGAACAGCCACCGGTGCTTGCGGTCGGCGTGGGTGGCGCAGCGCGTGAGGTCCACGATGGGCACCTGATACAGCGAGGAGGAGGCCAGGTAGTGCACGCTCACGGAGTCGTCGGGGTGGGCGACGGCGCGCAGGAACGCGAGCAGCAGCCGCACCTCCGGCCGCCCGTACAGGCCCGCGTTGCCCGAGAACGTCCACGGCACGCCGCGCAGGTTCAGCGAGCGCAGGAACTGGTCGCCGTCGTTGTTGGAGCGCACGAGGATGGCGACGTCGTCGTACGCCCAGGCACCCTCCTCCACGCGCTCCTGGATCATCTGCGCGATGGCGTCGGCCTCCTGCGTGGCCGTCTCGTAGTGGAGGTGTCGCGGCTCGGGCCCGGGCGCCTCGCGCACGGCGGTGAGGTGCTTCTCGATGCCGCTCTTCACCTCGAGCCGGTCGGGGTTGTTGTGCACGATGAGGCGGTAGGCGGCGTCCAGGATCGCCTGGTGCGAGCGGAAGTTCTCCGTGAGCACGATCTGCCGTGCCTCGGGATACATCGTCAGAAAGCCGATCACGTTCGAGATGGCGGCGCCCCGCCACCGGTAAATCGCCTGGTCGTCATCGGCGACGACGGCCACGTTGCCGTGGCGCGCGGCGAGGAGCTTCACCAGCTCGAACTGCGCGAAGTTCGTGTCCTGGAACTCGTCCACGAGGACGTAGCGGAAGCGCCGCTGGTAGAAGTTCAGCACGTGCGGGCGCGCGCGCAGCAGGCGCAGCGCGAGCACGATCTGGTCGCCGAAGTCGATGTTGCCCTCGCGCGTCATCATCTGCTGCGTGACCTTGTACGTCGCCGCCAGCTCCGACTGCGCGGCCGCCTGGTCGCCGAGGTCCGTATCATCCGGCGTGGCCGCCGCGCGCGCCGTCAGCCGCTCGGCGCAGGCCCAGTACTCCTCGGGCGAGATGTCTTCGTCCTTGCACCGGCTGATCAGCGTGAGGATCGCCTGCAGGTGGCGCGTGGGATCGCCGAGCGGCCGGTAGCGCGCCAGCGGCAGCTCGAAGAGCCGGTCGCGCAGGAAGATCACCTGCTCCGCGCGGCTCAGCACGCTGAAATCGTTCTTCAGGCCGACCTCCAGCGAATGGCCGCGCAGGAGCGAATCGCCGAAGGCGTGAAAGGTCGCGATCTCGACGTCGGCGTAGCCGTACGGCACCAGCTCGTCGACGCGCGCCTCCATCTCGGCGGCGGCTTTGTCCGTGAAGGTGAGGGCGAGGATCTCCTCCGGCCGGGCCTTGCCCTGCGCGATGAGGTGGGCGATGCGGCGGGTGATGGCGGTGGTCTTGCCGGTGCCGGCGCCGGCGACGATGAGAAGCGGGCCCGCGTCGTG
This sequence comes from uncultured bacterium, assembly GCA_964419375.1. Taxonomy (GTDB): domain Bacteria; phylum Methylomirabilota; class Methylomirabilia; order Rokubacteriales; family CSP1-6; genus JBBDXO01. The sequence continues at coordinate 8,258 of CAYQQT010000054.1, read as the reverse complement.
GGTGACGGCCTCGCGCTGCGCGTCGTTGAGGCCATCGAGGATGCGGTCGCCCGCCATGCTGATGTCGACTATAGCAGCAACGTGAGCAGGACCGTGAGGGTGACGACGCCCGCCAGCGTCGAAAACACCACCGTCGCCGTCACGAGCGCGGGACGCGTGTCGAACTCGATCGCCCACAGCGCCGCCGTCACCGCCGTCGGCATCGAGGCCTGCAGCACCGCCACCGACAACGCGAGGCCCTCGAGCCCGACCGCACGGCCCGTGAGCCACGCCACCGGCGGCGCGACTACCAGCCGAATGAAGGTCGCGAGGGCGGTGGCCCGCGCCTCCGCGCGCGGTCGCAGCCGCGCGAGCTGCAGCCCCGCCAGCAACAGGAGGACGGCGATGGAGCCGCTGGCGAGGAGCTGACTGGCCCTGGCGACGGGCGCCGGCAGCGGCCAGTCGAAGACCTTGATGAGGATGCCGGCCAGGATCGCGTAGAGGATCGGCATGCCGACGATCCGTCGCAGCGCGGCCCTGGCGCCGGCGCGGGCCCGCGCCGCGATGTACACCCCCACGGTGTGGCCGGCCACCGCGGACACGGCGAACCACCCGCCCGCGATGGCCAGGCCCGGCGGCCCGAAGGCAAAGAGCGCGATGGGCAGGCCGGCGTTGCCCGAGTTACTCCACAGCGACGCCATGAGAAAGCCCGCCTGCGCGGGTCCGCGCCAGCCCGCCACGCGCGCCACCAGCAGCGTGATCGCGCCCAGACAGATGAGCTGCAGGATGACGTGCACGACGAGGCGCCCCAGCAGCGCGCCCGGCAGCGTGGCGCGCGTCAGCGAATCGAAGACGACCCCGGGGATGAGCACCATCACCGCGAGGGTGGAGATCGGCGCGAGATCCATGGGTCGCGCGAGGCCGAGCGCATAGCCCAGCCCGCCGATGAGCAGGACGGGAACGATCACCTGGACGAAGACACCCGCGAGGTCGGTCAACGACGAACGTCGGGACCGCCGGCGAGCACGTCCTCCACGTCACGGGGGCTGACGAGCGCGATGTCTCCCCACGTCGAGCACTTCAGCGCGGCCACGGCCGCGGCCGTATCGACGGTATCTTGAAGTCGCCGTCCCTGCAGCGTGGCCCACAGGAACCCCGCCACGTAGGCGTCCCCGGCGCCGATGGGATCGACCACCTGCACCGCGTACCGGCGACTCGGACGCCAGATGCGCCCGCCGTCGAGAACCGTCGAGCCCTCCTGCCCCTGCAGGAGCGTCACCGTCGCCTTGGGCGCCAGGCGGCTCAAGGCCTCCACGGTGGCCTCCGGAGATCCCGTGAGCTTGAAGACCGTCTCCGCTTCGGCCTGGCCCAGGAAGACGTAGCGCGCATGCGGCATCACCTGCTCGGCGAACGCCCGCGCCGCCTCGGGCGGCCACAGCGCCGCACGATAGTTGACGTCGAACGACACCGCCGCCGCCTCCCGCAGCGCCCGCTCGACGATGCGTCGGGCACTGTCGCCCAGCGCAGGCGTGATGCCGCTGACGTGCACCAGCCGCGCGCGGCGCACGGGCTCCCAGTCGATCGTCTCCGGCGTCAGCCTGGTGAACGCCGAGTCGCGCCGGTCGTAGAGCACGCGGGTCGGCCGCGGCGCCACGCCGTACTCGAGGAAGTAGACCCCCATGCGGGTGTCGGGGATGACGCGCACGTACGCGCAGTCGACCCCGTGCCCCGCAAGCTCGCGGCGGATGCGCTCCCCCCAGGGGTTGTCGGGCAGGGCCGAAATCCACGCGGCGCGCAGCCCCAGCCGCGCGCACGCCGCCACGACGTTGGCCTCCGCCCCGCCGATCTGGACGTCGAGCTGCCGGCCGGTCTCGAAGCGCGCCGGCGAGGGGATGGACAGCCGCAGCAACACCTCGCCGATGCCAACGAGGTCGTGCACGCTCAGGCGTCCATGCGGATCGTCAGGACCGTGCCGTACGCCATCGAGGTCGTGATGAGCTCGGGGCGCCGGCGCGGCCCGAACACGACCCGGGCGGGGCTCGACTCGCGCGCCCACGACGAAAAGCGCGTGAGGTCGAAGATGCCCACCGGCTTGCCGGTCTCCGGATCGACCGAGGTCTTCACCTCGAAGGGAACGAGCTCGGCGCGATAGGCAGAGGCGACGTCATCGGCGCCTTCGTTGTCCGCGCGGTGCCGCCGCATCACATGCGTGCGGAAGAGTCCCCTGTCCTGGGCAGGCCACAGGCCGTCCGCATAATTCAGGAGGGCGCTCACCACGTCGTCGACATGCAGCCCCTGCGGCACGCGAAGCAGGTCGTCCACGACCCGAAGGCGCCTCAGGAAGAACGTCTCCCCCCGCGCATGGTATTCGACCGTTTCACGCGCGTAGTCGTAGGAGATCTCCGTGCGCGACTGCCGACCCAGCAACTGCACCCAGGACGTGGACAGGTCGGGCGCCCACCGGCCGCCGCGGAGGGCGCCCCGGGACTCCAGGCGGTTCTCGATCCGCGGCCCCCGGCCGGACAGGACGACGTGGTAGCGCTGCGCCGTCCGGTCCACGGACTCATCGATCGTCCCGGTGAGCTGGAAGGTGAAGGCCCTGTACAGGATGCCGACGTCAACGGCGTACCCGCCCGTGCGTTGCGAGACCGCGGCGCCACTACGGGCAAGGGGAGCCAGGAGCAGCGCAAGGGGGAGTGTCAGGAACCGTCGACGGCCAATTGCCGGTATAGACATCTTCAATCGGTTCGCCTATTCTAGCAGCCTCGCTCGAATGGATCTTGGCCGATCGATCTCCCCCTGTTAAGTTAGCGCGAGGCCAAAATCGCGCACGAATTCGCTCGGCGACAAGAGGCCGCCCGGATGAGGCGACAGGCAGTCATCACCGGACTCGGAATCGTCTCTCCGATCGGCATCGGTATCGACGCCTTCTGGGCCTCCGCCCGTGCCGGCCGCTCGGGCATCGGCTCCCCCACCCTGTTCGACGCCTCGAAGCTTCCGCGTGAGTGCCAGATCGTGGGCGAGGTCGCTGACTTCAACGTCCGAGACTGGATGCCAGGCCGCATGGGGAAAATGGCTGGCCGCTTTAGTCAATTTGCGGTCGCTGCATCAAAGCAAGCAACGACGGACAGCCAACTTGCATCGTCGGGTATTCCCCCGGAGCGCATCAAGGTTTCGGTTGGCACGTCGATGAGCGGACTCGTGGATGTGCAGCAGCCGACTTTCGAGGCTTTTCTTCATGGAAGCGACGTTTGGCCTTGGACCTGCCTCGAATACCCGGCGCACGCTGCGACAAGTCATGTGGCGATCCTCAATCAAGCTCGAGGGCAGACAGCTACGTTCGCAACTGCGTGCGCCGCCGGATTAGACGCAATCGGATGGGCCGCTCAAGAAGTAGAGAACGGCAGGGCCGAGGCAGTCATCGCCGGCGGGTCAGAGGCTCCGCTGTCGCCATATTCTTTGATGGCCTTTCAGTCAGTTGGTGTGTTGTCAAAGTGGATGGGGCCCCCAAGCGAAGCCAGCCGCCCTTTCGACCGCTTACGCGATGGGCTAGTTCTAGCTGAGGGAGCCGCTGTGGTTGTAATCGAAGAAGAGCAACAAGCTCGGGCACGTAATGCGCGCATCTACGCGCGCATCCTTGGCTACGGCAATGCCATAGAAGGTGCACATCTGCGAAAGGTTGATGAGACTGGGGAATCGGTCTCGCGCTCTATTGAAATGGCAATGAAAGCCGCCGACTTGGCGCCGCAGGATATCGATTTCGTCTGCGCCCACGGCAATTCGATGCTTGATTACGACGCGGCAGAGACCGCAGGCATTAAACGAGTCTTCAAGAATCACGCATTCAACATGCCGATCTCTTCCCTAAAATCAATGTGCGGCCAGGCCCTGGCCGCTGGCAGCGCGATGCAGGTCGTGTCCTCCTGTCTGGCGATCCGGGATCAAATCGTATCCCCAACGATTAATTACTCGGTCCCAGATCCAGCGTGCGATCTGGACTATGTCCCTAACATCGCCAGGCGAACCAGGGTGCGAACGGCCTTAATTCATGCACACAGTCTGGGCGGATCCCATGTCGCAATGATTTTAGGTAAGGTGACGTAGGCGACTGTGTCACGAATTGCCCTGCTTGGTATTTGTGGCCTCCTATCGGCCCTAGCCGTATTCGTTTGGAGAGCTCGACCCGATAGTGCCATTAATAAGTGGTTCGCTGCCTATACGGTTTTGATGAGCGCGTGGATCTTCGGTATTGCCGGAGTCAACAGCGGCAGCCACCTAGAGGCTTGGGGTCGATTTACTTTCGCGAGTGCAAGTCTCATCCCTGCCGCATTTCTCGCCTTCACGCGATGTTACCCGACGCAGACGTCTTGGCCATCATCACTCGTTCTCAAGATCACATTTCTAACTGGCGGCGCCTTCGCACTCTTATCGCTGACAACGCCGCTTCTGGTGTACGACGTATCGCTTACGGATGAGGGGTTGTCACGCAAGACGGGGCCGTTATACGTCGCGTTCTCGGTGTATTTCCTTGTCGTCTGGGTAGCAGCTTTAGGCGTCTTCATAACGAAATGGCGCCATTCGCGAGGACTTGCGCGTGCGCAACTGCAGTATCTCGGCGCGGGTCTCATCGTTTCAGGTGCTGGCGGCATTGGCACGAATCTCCTAATTCCTTTCCTGACGGGGCGCTCGACGTACAGTGCGCTAGGCCCCTCCTTCACTCTGATTCTCGTGGCCCTCGTCGGGCACGCGATTATCCGTCATCGGTTGATGGATTTACGCGTCGTCATTAATCGCAGTCTCACATATGTCGTCGCAGTGGCGGTCGTATCGGTGGCCATCGTTGGCGTTGGTCGCCTATTCCTTCCTCGGTGGGAGCCACGCTCGCTTGTAGTAGCACCTGACGTTCTAGTCATTGGTGCAGTTGCAGTATGGATGCTTACCGGTCCCGGTCAACGCATGCTGAGCCGCATCGTCGACCCATACCTGTATCGCGGTCGGATCGAACATTCGTCGGCGTTACGCGAAGCAACCCACAAGCTTAGCCATCTCATGCAACCCGTTGAACTGGCGGCTCAACTACAAACCATTCTGTCGGACGCGTTCGTGCCTGAGACGTTTGCGATGATCGCGAGGCCCCTGGATGGCGGCCCGTTGGAACAACTCACGCCGCGTACACCAAACATAACGGACATCCTAACGATCGCAACCCTCGTCACTGGCCATACAGGCCCGACGGTAACGTTAGTGAATCCCGGCACAGAGACCGGAACTACGAGCAAAGCGCTGGAGGCGCTGAAAGCAGACGGCGTGGAACTCGTCGTCACGCTAGGACGACGCGGACAGTTGCTCGGGTGCATGCTCTTGGGACCCCGCCGAAGTGGCGACGCATACTTCACCCAAGACATCGGGTTTATCGAGTCGCTTGCAGAGCTTGCGTCAATCGCATTAGAGAATGCGATGTTGTATCGGCAATCAATACGGATGCTTGAGTACTCGGACAGACTTTTGGAGTCTCTCGAGTCAGCAGTGGTCGCTATCGACGTGACAGGGCGCCTCACAAGCTCGAATCCGGCGGCGCGGTCACTTCTTCGCGTTCATGAAAGCGATAGGGACGAGCCCCTCGCCGGCCTTCCATCTGAGGTCGCGTGGGCGCTAGTCCTCGCAGTCAGTGGCGTTTGGACGCCTAGCGATGTTGAAGTAACCATCGATCACGATCCTCGCGGCCTTCTGCCCGTCATGGTTTCTGGGGCCGTCCTCCGGGATCACAATTCGGAGATTGTTGGAGCACTCGTCGTGGTAACCGACTTGTCGACGGTCAAGGCACTCGAGCGCAACCAGCGCCGGGCCGAGCATTTTGCGATGATGGCGCGTTTCTATGCGGGGATCGCTCACGAAATTCGCAGTCCCCTCGCTGCAATATCAAACTTCGTCTCAATGCTCCCAGATCGTTTTGACGACCCCGAGTATCGGGATACGGCAACAAGACTTTTACCGATCGAAGTAGGCCGTATTGTACGGCTCGCCGATCGATTGAGACTGATGGCCCCGAGCGAAGGCGGCAAGCTAAGCGCTGTGTCATTGTCGCCTCTCCTAACCGACATCGTCGCCATTCAGGCACCGGCGGCAGAAGAAAATCGAGCGCAGATTGTTCTTAAATGTTCAGATCGCCTCCCTGACGTACTTGGAGATCAGGGCCAGCTTGTGCAACTGTTTCTGAACTTAATACGAAATGCTATTGAATCCATGCCGAACGGTGGCGGTGTGGCGATTCATTGCACGGACCGGCGGGCGACGAACAGTGTCGTAGTGGAGGTAATCGACGACGGTGTCGGTATTGACCCGGGCATGCAATCTAAGATCTTTCAGCCGTTCTTCACTACGAAGCCGTCAGGTACCGGGCTGGGCCTATCAATTTGCCGGGAGATCGCCGACTTCCATCGCGCACGTCTCACACTCTTACCTCGAAAGGATCGCCCTGGCACAGTTGCGCGAGTGGAGTTTTCGAGTTTAGCTGACGTCGACGATTCTGCGGCCATCGAACACGTCGGACACCCAGTCCCCGCGGCGAAGCGTTACCCCCGAACGTAACGTGCTTCAACTAACGCTCCTTGCAGTAGCCGTGCTCCTCGTAGGGTTCGCAGTCTTGGTCTGGAAGTCATCTCCGGACCGAGATATCAATCGCCGATTTACGACCTTCACCCTACTGGTAGCGTGCTGGGCGGTCGGTGTGGCAGCAAGCCACTCTGGCCAATATCCAACCTTTTGGGCCCGAATCACGTTCGCAAGCGCCAGCTTCCTCCCCCCCGCGTTCCTGGCACTGACCAGGGCGTTCCCCCCCGCGCAGCGATGGCCGTCCCGGAATGCAAGTCGAGCGATCTGGTCCCTCGGCGTGGTGTTTGCGACTCTCTCACTATTCTCCGACCTCGTGATCCGAGACTTAATTGTCTCAACGAAAGGCCTAACGCGACAATCCGGCTCCCTATACCCCGCGTTTGCCTTCTATCTTCTGACAGTTTGGCTCTCGGTTATGGCCCTGTTTGCAGGTAAGTGGCGGAGTGCGCGCGGTCGAGCGCGAGCACAACTGCAGTACCTCGGAGCCGGGATGATCGTTCCGGCGTTCGGAGGCGTCACTACGAACCTGCTTATCCCTCTCGTCACCGGACAGTCGTCCTACAGCTGGGTGGGACCCTATTTTGGTCTCGCGTTTGTAGTGATCGCAGGTCACGCGATCATCCGACATCGGCTTATGGATCTGCGGTTGATTATCCATCGCGGACTGACGGTGACCATTTCCATAATGATCTCCTCACTACCAATGGCGCTGCTCATAGGTGCGCTATGGCCGCGCATTCAAACCCTCATCTATCCGGGCGAAGCACTTGGGCTCATCGTATTGCTTGCCGTAGTGACTCTGCTGATCCCGGTTACGAGAGATACGGCCAAATCGATACTCGATCGTTACGTCTATCGGACACGCGCTAACTATCAGCGGACGGTGCGCGAGGCGAGTCAGATGCTAACTCGTGTGTTGAATCTCCGCTTGCTGCTGTCGTTTCTCTCTCGCACCGTGGCCATGTCCACCGGTGCGGAAGGCGTGGCCGTGTATCTGTCGGATGAGGACGGATTTCGGCGGACGATCGGCAACAAACATGACGACACCTGTCGATTCGATATGCCGGCCCACGCGCCGATGGAAGTCATAGACGCAGTCAGGCGGACGAAGCAGCCGATCGTTACGGATGAGATTACGCGCGAAGTTCTCACTTCGTCATCGAGGGCACTTCCCCGGTCGCTCGTTAATGCGAACTGGGCACTAGTCCTGCCAGTCTTGTCAGAAGACACCGTCATCGCTGTCATCGTGCTCGGCCCGAAGTTATCGGGCGACCCGTACTATCCGCAAGATCTCGATCTTCTGATGACGCTAGCGAATCAGGCGGGTATCGCCATCAAGAACGCCCAACTGTACGATCAAGTTGTCCTGGCCAACGAGTACATCGAAAACATCGTCGCCACGATCGAGAGTGGAGTGATCGCCGTCAGTGCAAGCGGGCAGGTCGTCATGTTCAATCGTGCGGCGGAGCAGCTCACTGGGCTATCGGCGACGTCCACCAAGGGACGATCGCTCGAGGTCCTGCCGATCTGCTTGAGCGAGCCCCTAAGAACGAGCATTGTCGATGGGCGGGCCACCGTCCAGCCCGAGATCGAGCTGCCCAACGGCACTGCCACGCTGCCCGCCATCTGCACCACGTCTCCCCTGCGTGATCCGGACGGCACGGTGC
>CAYQQT010000053.1:0-12243 GCA_964419375.1 uncultured bacterium | reverse complement strand
GTTGAGCGCGGTCACGAAGAGTCCCACCCAGCCCGCGTCGGCGATGGGATGCGTGTACACGATCATGCCCGGCGGCACCGTCCCCATCATCAGCCACGTGAGGAGCATCGTCGCCGCGGAGTCTCCCACTCGCAGGTAATCACCGGCGGGCGCCGGCTGCAGCGTCGACCACGCGAGCCCGAGGATCATGGCGGGCAGCGCGAGCACGAGCCCCGCGAGGGGGCCGGCGGCGGCGATGTCGAGCAGCGCGTTGCGATCCCGCACCGGCGAGCGCATCCGGATGATGGCGCCCATGGTGCCGAAGAGAAAGAGCGGCGGCGGGGCCGGGATGAAATAGGGCAGGCTCACCGCGGCGCGGTAGTGGCGCGCGGTGAAGTAGTGGCCGAACTCGTGGACGCCGAGGATGGTGATGAGGGTGACCGCGAAGGGGGCGCCCGCGAGCAGCCACGTGGGCGCCACCGTGAAGTCCACCACCCCCGCGTGCATGGCGCCCGCCAGCAGCGTGGACACGCACGTGAGCGCGAAGAGGGCGGCGCTCAGCGCCACGCGCGGCCGCTCGATGGTGTCCGCCACCGGCCATGCCTGCACCACCACGCCCGCCGGGCCCGTGCGCACGAACGGCGTGTAGCCGTAGGGGCGGAAGCGCTGGAGCATCACGGCGGAGGCGCGCGCGGCATCGATGGTGAGCGTGCCGCGAAAGATGATGACGCCGCCGCGGATCTGGCGGTCCTGCACGAGCAGGATGTCGGCGATGCTCGTGCGGAGGGCTTCTTCAGTGGCGAGCAGGTCTTCCGCGGGCGGCTCGCCCGGCATCGACGTCCGCCGCCGCCACCAACGCATGGCTCAGCCTACCACGCAGCCAGCGCCGCCACCGCGCGCCGGACCGCGGGAAGGCCTCCCTCGAAGTAGACGGCGCCCAGCACCGCCTCCAGCGCCGTCGCCAGAATGGACTCGCGCGCGCGGCCGCCCGTCAGATCCTCCCCCCGCCCCAGCCGCAGCAGCGACCCGAGGTCGAGCTCACCCGCCCACCGCGCCAGATTCGCCCCCGACACCACCTCCGCCCGCCGCGGCGTCAACACCCCCACCGGCGCGTCCGCATCCATCGCGAGCAAGTATTCTGCAACGACCAGACCCAGCGCGGCGTCGCCCACGAACGCCAGTCCCTCGTTGTGCAAGGCAGGCGGATGCTCGTACGCGTACGAAGAATGAATCAACGCCCGCTCGATGAGAGATCGATCGGAGAAATGGTGTCCGAGGCGGCGCTCCAGCGCCGCGAGCCGCTCGCCACCCACGACAGGGTCGCTCAAAACGGTGCAGATGCTAGGCGCCGACGAAGTGAGGAGTGAGGCGTAGGCCGCCTACGCCGCAGCGACGAACGAGGAGGCAACGACGCAGATGCGCCGTTTTCAGCGACCCGTATCTACCCGCGGTACTTACGGAACGCCAGCGTCGCATTCGTTCCGCCGAACCCGAACGCGTTTGAGAGCGCGACCTCGATGTCCTGCTTGCGCGCCACGTTGGGGACGTAATCGAGGTCGCAGTCGGGGTCGGGGGTCTCGTAGTTGATGGTGGGCGGGAGCACGCCGTGATGCAGCGCGAGCGTGGTGGCCACCGCCTCGATGCCACCCGCGGCCCCCAGCAAGTGGCCCGTCATGGACTTGGTGGAGGAGATCGCGAGCCGGCGGGCGTGGTCGCCGAACACGCGCTTGATGGCGAGCGTCTCGAACTTGTCGTTGTACGGCGTCGAGGTCCCGTGCGCGTTGATGTAGGCGATGTCGCCGGGGGCGAGGCCGCCGTCGCGCAGCGCCTCCGCCATGGCGCGCGCGGCGCCCTCGCCTTCGGGGTCGGGCGCCGTCATGTGATGCGCGTCGCCCGTCATGCCGTACCCGAGAACCTCCGAGTAGATGCGGGCGTCGCGCTTGATCGCGTGCTCGAGCGACTCCAGCACGACGATGCCGGCGCCCTCCCCGCACACGAAGCCGTCGCGCTGGGCGTCGAAGGGGCGCGAAGCCTTCTCCGGCTCGTCGTTGCGCGTCGACATCGCCTTCATGGAGCAGAAGCCGGCGATGGTGAGCGGCACGATGATCGCCTCCGCGCCCCCCGCGATCATGACGTCCGCCGCCCCGCGCTGGATGAGCTTGAAGGCGTCGCCGATGGCGTGGTTGCCGGTGGCGCACGCGGTGACCACGGCGGAGTTGGGCCCCTTCGCTCCGTAGCGCATGGAGACGAGGCCCGCCGCCATGTTGATGATGAGCATGGGGACGAAGAAGGGCGACACGCGGTCGGGCCCCTTGTCGAGGAGCGTCCTGTGCGAGTCGAGGAGGGTGGTGATGCCGCCGATCCCGGAGCCGATGAGCACGCCGAAGCGCGTGCTGTCCACCTTGCCCGTGTCGAGGCCGGCGTCCTCCACCGCCATCGCGCTGCACCCGATCGCGTACTGCAGGTACGGATCGAGGCGCCGCGCCTCCTTCTTGTCGACGTACTTCAGGGGATCGAAGTTGCGGACCTCACCCGCGATGCGGGTGACGTAGTGGAACTCACCCCCCGCCGTCTTCGTGAAGGCGTCGAACTTGGTGATGGGCCCCACGCCCGACTTGCCCTGCGTGAGCGCGGACCAGAACTCGTCGGCGGTATTGCCCACCGGCGTGATGGCGCCGAGGCCGGTGACGACGACGCGCCGCGCATCCACTATTTACGAATTTTCCTTGATGTACTGGATGGCGTCGCCCACCGTCGCGATCTTCTCCGCATCCTCGTCAGGGATCTGGATGTCGAAGTGCTCCTCGAGGGCCATGACCAGCTCGACGGTGTCGAGGGAATCGGCGCCCAGGTCCTCGATGAACTTCGCGGCGGGGGTGACGTCGTCCTCTTCCACGCCGAGCTGCTCGATGATGATTTCCTTCACCTTGTCCTCGACTGACTTCGCCATGAACCGGTCACCTCCGGAAGAGTGAGAAGCCGTTCCCTTGCTACATGTAGAGACCGCCGTTGACGTGGAAGACCTGGCCCGTGATATAGGCCGCCCCGTCTCCGGCGAGGAATCCTACCATTTCAGCCACCTCGCGGGCGGTCCCCATCCGCTTGAGGGGCACCTGGGCGAGCAGCGCCTCGCGCGCCTCGGCGGGAATGGCCGCCGCCATGTCCGTCTCGATCAGTCCCGGCGCCACCGCGTTGACGAGAATGGACCAGTGCGCCAGCTCGCGCGCGGAGGCCTTCGTGAACCCGATGAGGCCCGCCTTCGCCGCCGAGTAATTCACCTGCCCCGCGTTCCCCATCGCGCCCGCGGTGGAGGCGATGTTGATGATGCGGCCGCCGCTCTTCTGCCGCACGAGCGCCTTGGTCACCGCGCGCGTCATCAGGAAAGCGCCGCGCAGGTTCACGTCCATCACCCGGTCCCAGTCCTCGTCCTTCATGCGCACGAGGAGGCCGTCGCGGGTGATGCCGGCATTGTTGACGAGGACGTCGACGCGGCCGAAGCGCTCCTTCGTTCTCTCCACGAGCGCATCCGCGTCCTCGCGCTTGGCGGCATCGGCGACGACGGCGATGGCGGATCCGCCGCGCTCTTCCAGCTGCTTCACCGTCGACTGCAGTCGGTCGGCGTCGCGCCCAGAGACTACCACGGCCGCTCCGTGCTCTGCCAGCCACGCGGCGGTGGCGGCGCCGATGCCGCGGCTGCCGCCCGTGACGATCGCCACCTTGCCCGCGAGCGGCGCCTCGCTCACGTAGCCACGCCCTGCGCGAGCGCCCGCTCGAGCCCGTCGGGATCCTCGATGGACACGCCGCGCGCCCCGTCCACGACGCGCTTGACGAGCGCCGTGAGCACGCGGCCCGGCCCCACCTCCACGAAGGCGGTGGCGCCTTCGGAGGCGAGGCGCCGCATGCAGTCGGTCCAGCGCACGGGGCTCGCCACCTGGCGCAGCAGGAAGGGCGTCACCTCCGCCGCCGTGCGCGTCACGCCCGCGTCCACGTTGCGCACCACGGGCAGGGCGGGATCGGCGACGGCGATCGACGCCAGCTCGCGCGCGAGGCGCTCGGCGGCGGGCGCCATGAGCGAGCAGTGAAAGGGCGCGCTCACCGGCAGCAGCACGCTCTTGCGTCCGCCGCGCTCGGCGGCCAGCCCCACCGCCCGCTCCACTGCGCTGCGGTGGCCGGCGATCACGATCTGCTGCTGCGAGTTGATGTTGGCGATCTCGACCACCTCGCCGCGCGCGGCCTCTGCGCACACCTGCTCCACCACCGTCAGCTCGAGGCCCATGATGGCCGCCATCGCGCCCGTCCCCACCGGCACCGCCGCCTGCATGTACTCGCCCCTCTTGCGCACGAGGCGCACCGCATCCGCGAGGCGCAGCGAACCCGCCACCACCAGCGCCGAGTACTCGCCGAGGCTGTGACCGGCCGCGATCGCCGGACGCAGGCCGCGCTCCGCGCAGGCGGCGGCGGCGGCGACGCTGGCGGTGAGCACGGCCGGCTGCGTGTTGGCGGTAAGCGCGAGGTCGGACTCGGGGCCGTCGAACATCACGCGCGAGAGGTCGAAGCCGAGCGCCTCGTTGGCCTCCGCGAAGACCTCCTTGGCCGCGGAGGAGGTGGCGTGGAACGCCCGACCCATGCCGATCGCCTGCGAGCCCTGCCCGGGGAAAAGGAAGGCGATCATCTAATAGCGCATGAGGGCGGCGCCCCAGGTGACGCCGCCGCCGAAGGCCGCCATGAGCACGAGGTCGCCGCGCTTGAGACGGCCGGTGGCGACCGCCTCCTCCATGGCGATGTAGACGGAGGCCGCGCCCGTGTTGCCGTAGCGGTCGACGTTGAGGAACACCTTGTCCATCGGCATGCCGAGGCGCTTGCAGGCCGCTTCGATGATGCGGAGGTTGGCCTGGTGCGGAATGAAGAGGTCGAGGTCCGAGACCTTGAGGCCGTGGCGGGCGAGCATCGTCTCCCCGCATTCGACGAGCATCCGCACCGCGATCTTGAAGAGCTCGCTGCCTTTCATCTTCGCGTAGTGCAGGCGCCGGTCGATCGTGTCGTGGGAGGCGGGCGTCTTGGTGCCGCCGCCCTCCATGTAGAGCAGCTCCCAGTAGCGGCCGTCCGAGTAGAGGTCCGTGTCGATGATGCCCGTGTCCTCTTCGGTCGCTTCCAGCACGACGGCGCCCGCGGCGTCCGCGAGGAGGACGCACGTGCCGCGGTCGGTGAAGTCCGTCACGCGCGAGAGCATCTCGGCGCCGATGCAGAGCACGCGGCGGTACTTGCCCGTCTGCACGTACTGCGAGGCCACGGAGAGGCTGTAGATCGACCCCGTGCAGGCGGCCCACACGTCCACGGAGCCGATGCGCCGGCAGCCGAGCTTCTGCTGCACGAAGTTGGCGGTGGACGGGAACTGCATGTCGGCGGTGGTCGTCCCCACCACGATGAAGTCGATGTCGTCGGGGGTGAGGTTGGCGCGCTCCAGCGCCTGCAGCGACGCCTTCACCGCCATGTCGGACGTGGCCTCGTTGTCGTCGGCGATGTGCCGCTCACGGATGCCGCTGCGCTGCACGATCCACTCGCTGCTGGTGTCGACCATCTTCTCGAGATCGGCATTGGTGAGGATACGCTTGGGCGCGTAGGCGCCCACGCCAATGATTCTGGCCCGCGTCATTCGCGCCCCCCCTCGCGGCCGCCGCGCGCGACCTCGGCTTCCAGCGCCGTCTTGATATGCTCGTTCAGCCCCGATTTGCCCCACTCCCCCGCCACCCGCACCGCGTTCTTGATGGCCTTCACGGGAGAGGCGCCGTGACAGATGATGGCGCCGCCGTCGATGCCGAGCAGGGGCGCGCCGCCCATCTCCGTGTAGTCCACCCGCTTGCGGAAGCGCTCGAAAGCCGGCATGGCGAGCGCCGCCCCCAGCTTGGAGCGCAGGTCGCGCGTGAGCTCCGTCTTGATCATGGCCCCGATCATCTCCGCCATGCTCTCGGAGATCTTGAGCGCGACGTTGCCGGTAAAGCCGTCCGTGACCACGACGTCGCAGGAGCCGTTGTAGATGTCGCGCCCCTCCACGTTGCCCGCAAAGTTGAGCGACGACTCCTTGAGCTGCTCGAAGGCTTCGCGGGTGAGGTCGTTGCCCTTGCCTTCCTCCTCGCCCACCGAAAGGAGGCCCACGCGGGGCCGCTCAACGCCGAGGATGTCGCGCGCGTACACGTGGCCCATGAGGGCGTACTGGAAGAGGTGCCACGGCTTGGGGGCCACGTTGGCGCCCACGTCGAGCAGCACCGTGTAGCGCTTGAGGCTCGGCAGCACGGCGGCGATGGCGGGGCGGTCGATGCCGCGCAGGACGCCGATGACGAACATGGAGATCGCCATCGCCGCTCCCGTGTTGCCGGCGGAGATGAACGCGGAGGCCTTGCCGTCGCGCACGAGCTCGGCCGCCACGCGCAGCGAGGAGTCGCGCTTGCGCCGCAGCGCCACCGAGGGCGTCTCCGCCATGCCCACCACCTGGGAGGCGTGGCGCACCTCGATGTCCAGGTGCCGGACGTGGAGGCGCGCAATCTCGTGCTCGATGGCGGCGGTATCACCGACGAGAATGACGGAGGCGCCGAGCTCGCGGACGGCGGCCACCGCGCCCTCGACCACCACGGCGGGGCCATGGTCGCTCCCCATGGCGTCGACAGCGATCTTCATCTGGAGTAGGGGTTGAAGCTACGCCCCCTCGGTGGACACGATCTCGCGGCCCTTGTAGTAGCCGCACTTGCCGCACACGCGATGGGGCTGCTTGGTCTCGCGGCACTGCGGGCACACGGCGCGCGTGGGCGGCGCGAGCTTATAGTGGGTGCGGCGCTTGCGCCCGCGGGTGACGGAATGACGTCGTTTCGGCAGCGGCATTGGAGGAGTCCCCTTAGGTGAGTTTGAGATCCTTGAGTACGGCCAGGCGCGGATCCGGCGCCCGCTGCGCGCACGCGCATTCGACCACGTTGCGGTTGCCGCCACACACGGGGCAGAGTCCCCGGCAATCATCGCGGCACAACGGCTTCATCGGCAGCGCCAGCGTCGTCTCCGTCTCCACCACGCGGGCGACGTCGACCTCACCGTTGGCGTAAAAGTCCACGTCCAGATCGGCGGCGGCCAGCTCGACGGGATCCGCCGTCGCCGGCCGCGGCAGCAGACGCACGTCAACGGTGGCGTTTACGCGCGCGGGCAACGTTTCCAGGCAGCGCCCGCACGTCTGCGGGACGGTCGCCGACAATTGCCCGTGCACCACCACGTCGACGCCGTCCGGCTTCACCTCGAGGTGCACGCGCTCGAGATGCCACGAGGGATCGCCGAAGGCCCCGGCCAGCGCCGCGGCGTCGTCGATCGTCAGCCCTTCGTCCTGAAGCTCGGAAACGCGGATCATCATGACTGGAAAACCTGCGTAAGTGTTTGTCGTTAAAGATTTCTTCTCTGAACCGGATCAGTATATCGGCGCCGATGTGGCAAGTCAACGCGTTTGACCCCCCTTGGAGCCTCTGCTACGCTTTGTTTCGCAACAGCTTTTTCGCCTTCTCGGGGAAGGAGGTCCGTGATGTCGAACGTGCTCAAGACGGCAGTGCTGCTCGCCGTGCTCACGGCGATGCTGGTCGTGCTCGGCGGCGCCATCGGCGGCCGCCAGGGCATGATGGTGGCCTTCATCCTCGCCCTCGTCATGAACGTCGCCAGCTATTGGTTCTCCGACAAGATCGTGCTCGCGATGTATCGCGCCCAGCCGGTGGACGAGCGGCAGGCGCCCGGCCTGTACACGATGGTGCGCCGCCTCGCCACGCGCGCCGGGATCCCCATGCCGCGCGTCTACATCATCCCCACCGAGACGCCGAACGCCTTCGCCACCGGCCGCAATCCCGAGCACGCGGTGATCGCCGTCACCGAAGGCATCATGCGCATCCTCGACGACGACGAGCTGGAGGGCGTCCTCGCCCACGAACTCGCGCACGTCGCCAACCGCGACGTACTCATCTCCACCATCGCGGCCACCCTCGCCGGCGCCATCACCTACCTGGCGCACATGGCGCAGTGGGGGGCGATGTTCGGCGGCGGCCGCCACAGCGACGACGACGAGGGCGGCAATCCCATCGCCATGATCGTCCTCGCCGTGCTGGCGCCCATCGCGGCCATGCTCGTGCAGATGGCGGTGTCCCGCTCGCGCGAGTTCCAGGCCGACGCCACCGGCGCGCGCTTCGCGGGCCGGACGTGGGGCCTCGCCAAGGCGCTCGAGAAGATGGAGATGGCCGCCCACCAGGTGCCCATGCACGCCAACCCGGCCACCGCGCACCTGTTCATCGTCAATCCCCTCACGGGCTCGACGTTGATGAGGCTCTTCTCGACGCACCCGCCGATGGAGGAGCGCCTCGCCCGCCTGCGCTCCATGAGGCTCGGGTAAGGATCATCGCCGGCTTGGTCTCGCGGCGGCGCCTCCTGCGCGCCGCCGCTCCCGTCGTCCCCCTCTGGTGATCCGCAACGACCTGCTCGTCGACGGCCTGCTCGTGCGCCGCTGGCTGGCGTGGGGCTTCGTGTGGCTGCTGGTGTTTCCCACCGTGGGCGCCCTCGTGTCGGCGAAGTTCAACTATCCGGAGTTTCTCGGCGACGTCGCCTGGCTGAGCTTCGGCCGCCTGCGGCCCGTCCACGTCAACGGCGTCGTCTGGGGCGCCTTCTCCACCCTCTTCCTCGGCCTCTGCTATTACATCGTGCCCCGCCTGTGCGGGGTGCGGATCTGGCGCGAGCGCTGGGGCTACGCGCTGGTGTGGATCTGGAACCTCAACCTCGCCCTCGCGATGGGGCTCGTCCTCGCGGGCTGGAACCGGGGCTGGGAAGTGGGCGAGCTGCCCGTCGGCAACGTGGTAGTCGTCTTCGGGGTCATCCTCGCCGTCACCGTGCAGATGCTGATGACGATCCGCCACCGCACGGAGCGCCCGCTCTACGTCTCGCTGTGGTATCTCATCGCAGCCCTCGTGTGGACGGACGCCAACCTCGTCCTCCTCCTCGTCGGCCCCGACTACATGCCGGGCATCAACAACGCGGCCTGGCACGGCCTCTTCCTCCATTACGTGGTGGGGCTCTGGATCACGCCCGCGGGGTACGTGCTCATCTACTTCTTCCTGCCCGCCAGCGTGCGCACGCCGATCTACAGCCACAAGCTGTCGCTCATCGGCTTCTGGTCGCTCGCCTTCTTCTATCCCTTCGTGGGCATCCACCATTATCTGTACTCACCCATTGCCGAGTGGGCGCAGACCATCGCCATCGTCTCCTCGATGATGCTCATCGTGCCCGTGTGGACCGTGCTGCAGAACTTCTTCGGCACCATGATCGGGCAATGGCGGGACTTCGGCCGCAACCTGCCCGCCAAGTTCCTCATCACGGGCGCCGTCCTCTACCTGGTCGGCTGCTTCCAGGGCTCCGTGGAGGCGCTGCGGACGCTGCAGGAGCCGACGCACTTCACCGATTTCGTGGTCGGCCACTCGCACCTCACGATCTTCGGCACCTTCGTGATCTGGGCCATCGGCGGCGCCGTGTACGTGTGGCCGCGGGTGGCGGGGGCGCCCCTGTGGTCGTTCACGCTCGGCAACTGGTCGTACTGGCTCATCACGCTCGGCATCTCCTCGATGGCGCTCGTGCTCACCGCACAGGGGTTGCAGCAGGGCTTCATGCTCATGGCGGGCGTGGAATTCGTGGACACGATGACCGCCATCCGCCCGTACTGGTGGATTCGCACCATGACGGGCCTCTCGATGGACATCGGCATGTCGCTGCTCATCTATAACCTCATGCGCACGTCCGCCGCGGGAGCGCGCGACGGCCGC
Organism: uncultured bacterium; assembly: GCA_964419375.1. Lineage (GTDB taxonomy): Bacteria > Methylomirabilota > Methylomirabilia > Rokubacteriales > CSP1-6 > JBBDXO01. Next base: position 2,443 of record CAYQQT010000053.1, on the reverse strand, counting down.
CTCGTGTCGCTGGGCCGGCCCGCGGAGCAGCGGCCGTGAGGTCGATCAAGTCGCTCGCACTGGGGGCGGGGTTCTTCTTCGTCACCCTCGCCATGTTCGTGCAGGGCGTGCTCCCTTCCATGGCGCCGGAGGCGCGCACCATGCGCGTGACGCGCGCGGTACGCACGGAGCTCGGCGACGTGAAGTGGGTGCGCTACGACGCCGCCGACTACTCCCCGCTCGAGCGTCGCGGGCGCGCCGTGTACGTGCGCGAGGGGTGCTGGTATTGCCATAGCCAGTACGTGCGGCCGGTGGCGGGCGAGGAGCGGCGCTGGGGGCCCGTGTCGGAGGCGGGCGAGTACGCCTTCGACCAGCCGCATCTGTTCTCCACGCGGCGCATCGGGCCCGACCTCACGCGGGTGGGCCTGAAGTATTCCGACGACTGGCACTACGCGCACACGTGGGACCCGCGCCTGACGGTGCCGGAGTCGATCATGCCGAGCTCCAAGTGGCTCTACGAGCGCACGCACGTTCCAGTTCGCGTGGACCCGATCGGCATCACCATGGCGCCGGCGCCCGCGCTGCGGCGGTACTTCACGATGAACCCGGCGCACCAGGCGCTGCTGTTCCCCAACGACAAAGGGCTGACGTTCGTGCGCCCGCGCCCCGACGGCGGATTTCCGGTGGACGGCACGCCGGTGCTCGACCTCGCCGGTCTCAAGGGCGCGGCGCCGGAATTCACGACGCTGCTGCTGGTGGCGCCGAGCGAGGACCTCGTCGGGCTCGTGCGGTATCTGCAGAAGCTTGGGAGCAGCCGCGGCGCCTGGCGCGACGTCTTCGAGCCGCAGGGCGTGAGCGTGGGCGCCATGCAGGTCCCCGACAGCGAGGCCATGCGCGAGCTCGGCAAGGAGGTCTACGTCCACCATTGCGTGGGCTGCCACGGCGCGCGCGGCGACGGCGCCGGCGCCGCCGCCACCTTCCTGTCGCCGCGACCGCGCGACTTCACCGCGGGCGTTTTCAAGTTCCACACCACGCCCTCGGGGACGCTGCCCACGGACGGCGATCTCTTCCGCACCATCACGCGCGGCGTGCGGTGGACGGCGATGCCCACGTGGCATGAGGTGGGCGACAAGGAGCGGATGGCCGTCGTCACCTATCTCAAGACGCTGTCCAAGCGCTGGGCGGAGGACAAGCCCGAGCCGCCTCTCGTCATTCCCGCCCCGCCGCCGGTGACCGCGGAGACGCTGGTGAGGGGCAGGACGCTCTACGCGCAGGCCAAGTGCGCCGAGTGCCACGGCGAGGGCGGCAAGGGCGACGGGCCCTCGGCGGCGCAGCTGAAGGACGACTTCGACCTGCCCATCCGGCCCGCCGATTTCACGCGCGGGCAGTTCAAGGGCGGCTCGCACGTGAGCGACATCTACCGCGCGATGACCGTCGGCCTCGACGGCACGCCCATGCCGTCGTTCGCCGATTCCATGACGGACGCCGAGCGGTGGGCGATCTCGTACTACGTGCTGTCGCTGTCCGCATGGACGGACCCGCTCACAGGCGAGCGGCTGCGGCTGTCTGCGCCCGCGCGGGCCGCCCTCAACGCGGCGGACACGAAGGCGGCCTCGCCGCGGGCGGCGTTCGATCCCGAGCGTACGGGGGCGGGCGTGGCGGAGGCAGGCGCCCGCGCGCCCCGACGGTATTACCCGGGAGTGCAGGAGTGACGTTCGAGTACCTCACGCTCGGCCAGTTCGTGGTGGCGGTGCTGATGGGCCTCGCCGCGCTGTGCGCGTTCGTGTGGGGCGCCGCCAGCGGGGCGCTGCGCGACGTGGAAGCGGCCAAGCACCAGGTCGTGCGCGCGGAGGAGGACGCGGATGCCTCGTAAGGACCCCCCGGCGGAGCGCGACGGTCTGCACACGTTCGCCGGAGGCGAGATCCAGAGCCGCCACGGCATCGTCAACAGGTGGCTGATCGTCGTGTACGTCGTCCTGGGCGTGTGGGCCGTCTACTACCTGATCGCGTACTGGGGCGGTCCGTGACCGCGGAGCGCATCCTCATTCCGCTCGCGGTCCTCAACCTGGCGCTGCTCGTGCTCGAGGCCCTGTTCAACGTCGCCGGCGCGCTGTTCGGATTTTGAGCGCCGACGTCGTCGCCGTCCTCGCCACCCTTTCCACCGCCTACGCCGTCGGCTGGACACGCCTGATACGGCGAAGCCCCGAGCGAGTGCGGCGGCGGCTGCTCGGGCGTCTCGCCGTCGGCATGGCCGGCATCGCGGCGCTGGCGGTGTCGCTCCTCGGCCTGCACGAAGCCGCCCACGAGTCCTTCGTGGCCCACATGGTCCAGCACCTGCTGCTGCTCATCGTGGCCGCGCCCGCGTTACTGCTCTCGGATCCGATGGCGGCCACGGCGTGGGCGCTGCCCGCGCCGTTCCGGCGCCGATTGGGCGGCATGCTCGCGGCGGGCGCGCCGCTGCGCC
>CAYQQT010000052.1:11290-12493 GCA_964419375.1 uncultured bacterium | reverse complement strand
GGCTCGGAACGCCCCGGCGAAGCCGGGGCGCTCCTCGATACCGCGCAGGACCCCCATACCCCGAGGCTCGGAACGCCCCGGCGAAGCCGGGGCGCTCCTCGATACCGCGCAGGACCCCCCAAACCCCCCCGACACGTCCCAGCTAGTTGATAGGGCCCACACCCATTTCGTTCGGAACGCCCGCGCACTCCTTGGCGCGTTGTCGGTTACTGATTCTTTCGGACGGGCCGTTTGGCGTCGTGATGCCCGGCCGATTCCTCGGTGATGGTTCGCGCTCGGCTACGGGCGTGGTTGTGGTGAGAGGCTGTCGAGGGCGGTGATGATGACGGAGAGGTCTTCGTGGCCGTGGCCGGCGGTGACGGCGGCGGCGTAGAGGCGTTCGGCCACGTCGGTGAGAGGGATGGGGGCGCCGACGGCGGCCGCGGCTTCCTGGATGAGGTGCAGGTCTTTCATGAAGAGGTCGAGCTTCATCTGCGGCGGGAAGTCGCGTCGCACGATGAGGGGGCCGCGGACGTCGAGCATGCGCGAGCCCGCCGCGCTCGAGCGTAGCACCTCGAGCGCCAGCGGCACGTCGAGCCCGGTGCGCTCCACCATCGAGATCGCCTCCGCGGCCGCTGCGCTGTGCACCGCGACCAGGAGGTTGGCGACGAGCTTGAGCACCATCGCCTGACCGGCGGCGCCCACGTGGACGGCACGCGGCAGCACGCTCTCGAGCAGCGGGCGCCAGCGCTCGCAGAGGGCGCGCTCGCCGCCCACGAAGAGAATGCCGTCGCCGCGCGCCACCATGCCGCTCGTGCCGCTCACGGGACAATCGAGGAACTGCAGGCCGCGCGCGGTGACGTCGCGCGCGAGGCGCTCGGTGAGCGCGGGTGAGATCGTGCTCATCTGCACGATGGTCTGCCCTGACCGCCCCGCGGCCGCGAGCCCGGTGGCACCGAGCACCACCTCCTCCACCGCCGCCAGCGACGGCAGCACCACGCACAGGGGATCGGCGCCCTCGGCCACCGTCGCGACGGACTCGACGGCGCGCCCGCCGAGAGCCACGAGCGCCCGGCCACGGTCGGCCGCCACGTCATAGCCGACCACATCGTGACCGGCCGCGCGCAGCCGCGAGGCGACGGCGTGACCGAGGAGCCCGAGGCCGACGATCCCGACCGTCGCCATGGCCGCGCTCACCCTAGCAGAAGCGGCAGGGCGGGTTGT
>CAYQQT010000052.1:0-11190 GCA_964419375.1 uncultured bacterium | reverse complement strand
GACGGTGTTCTGCAGCCGCCCGTTCACCTTCTCGACCTTGCGCACGTAGATGTTCATGATGGGGTTGCCATAGGCGTCGAACTTCATTGGCCCCCGCGGCGAGTCCGACAGGTCCACGCGGCGGAGCGCCGTGAGGAACCGGTCCACGTTCTCGATGTCGCCGCCGGTCGCTTCCAGCGCCGCCTTCAGCGCCACGCCCGCCACGTAGGTTCCCTCGGAGTAGTACGACGGCACCTGCTTGTACTTGGCCTCGTAGGCGGCGGCGAACTTCTTGTTGGCCGGATTCTCGAGCGCCGCCGAGTAGTGCAGAGCGGTGATGACGCCGAGGACCTCGTCGCCCTGCACGCGCAGCACGTGCTCGTCCGTGAAGGTCCCGCCGCCGATGAGGGGCAGTCGCTCCTTGAGCCCGGCCTCCGCGTACTGCTTGCCGAAGCGCAGGGCGTCGGCGCCGGAGAACTGCGCGTAGACGGCGTCCACGTCGCGGCGGAGCTGCGAGATGTAGGGCGCGAAGTCCGCGTTGCCGAGCGGCGGCCACAGCTTCTGCACGACCTGGCCCCCTGCCTCCTCGAACGTGCGCTGGAAGCCCGCCACCACCTCCCAGCCGAAGGCGAAGTCGTACGCGATGACGGCGATCCGCTTGTACTTGAGGTTGTCGTACACCCACTTGCCGAAGGGATGCGACGGCTGGGAGCCCGCCCAGCCCACGCGCACGATGTAGGGGCTGCGCTTGCGCTGCGTGATGTCGTCGCCGGCCACGATGGGGTAGATGGCCGGGATCTTCTTGGAGTCGATGTATGGCGCCACCGCGTAGCCCACCCCCGCGCTCAGCGGCCCCGTGACGAGGTGCACGCCCTGCCCTTCCACGAGCGCGCGCACCTTGGTGAGGCCGGTGGCGGGCTTGCCTTCCGAGTCCTCGATGATGAACTTGATCTCCCGCCCCGCGAGGCGGTACTTGTTCTCCTCGAAGAAGAGCTCGAAGCCGTTGATCATGTCCTTGCCGTTGGCGGTCAGCGGCCCCGTCTGCGGCACCAGCATGCCGATCTTGATGGGGCCCTTCTGCGCTTCCGACAGCCCACTGCCGACCACGAGCCCGGCGACGATCACGGCGAGCACGGCGATCACGAGCAGCCTGCGCATGTCAGCCTCCTGAAGTGGTGAGCGACTGGAGAATGTCGGCGTTCGTCATCGGCCAACCGATGGCGGCGCCCATGAGCCGCAGGGCGAAGCGGTGCATCTCCTCGCCGTCCATCGAGTCCACGGCGTCGGCGGCGACGACGACCCGGAAGTCGAGGTTGGTGGCCTCGAAGCCGGCGCACAGCACGCACGTGGTCGTGTTGATGCCCGCGAGGATCACCGTGTCGGCGCCGAGCGCGCGCCGCAGCACGAACTCGAGATCGGTGGCGTGGAAGGAGCTGTAACGCTTCTTGCCGCGCACCACCAGATCCCGCGGGTCGCGCAGCTCGGCGATGATCTCGGTGCCGGGCCCGCCTACCAGATTGTGGCGCAGGATGCCGCGGCGCGCCTTGGAGGGATCATCGTGGGCCGCCTTCCAGAAGGGATTGGCCGCGATCTCGGCGCTGTCGCGATACTCGGTGACGACGTGCACGACCGGCACCCCCCGCAGTCGTAGCGCGTCGAAGAGCGCGGCCGCCCGCTTGATGACGGGACCGCACCGCTCGCCGGCCAGAGGCAGGGTGGCGACGGCGGGGTCGAGGTGGCCCCGGTGCATGTCGATGGCGACGACGGCCGTGCGCGTGGGGTCGAGGCGGATCATGGACGGCAGAGACATAGCATAGGGGTGAGGGCCAATGCTAGCGTAGGCGCCATGCCCAACTTCGACTTCGACCGCGTCGTCGACCGCACGACCTCCGACAGCAACAAGTGGCGCAAGTACCCGTCCGATGTCCTGCCGCTGTGGGTGGCCGACATGGACTTCCCCTCGCCGCCCGCCGTGATCGCCGCTTTGCGCGCGCGCGTGGAACACGGGTTCTTCGGCTACCTCACCGAGCGCCACGAGCTGCCGGAGATCGTCGCCGAGCGCCTCGCCAAGCGGTACGGCTGGCGGGTCGACCCCGAAGCGGTGCTGGCGGTACCCGGCGTCATCTCGGGATTCAACGTCGCCTGCCGCGCGCTCACCGCGCCCGGCGACGGCATGCTCGTGCAGACACCGGTGTACCCGCCGATCCTCAGAGCGCACGGCAACCACGGCCTCACGCGCGAGGAGCACGCGCTCACGCGGGGGCGTGACGGCCGCTACACGGTCGACCTCGACGACTTCGCGGGAGCCATCCGCGAGCGCACGCGGCTCTTCCTGCTGTGCAACCCTCACAACCCGGTGGGCCGCGCCTTCACGCGCGAGGAGCTGGAGGGCATGGCCGCCGCCTGCCTGCGCCGCGGTCTGCACATCGTCGCCGACGAGATCCACGGCGATCTCGTCCTCGACGGCCGGCCCCACGTGCCCCTCGCCTCCCTCGCCCCCGAGATCGAGGCGCGCACGATCACGCTCATCGCCCCCAGCAAGACGTTCAACCTGCCGGGCCTCAAATGCGCGGTGGCGGTGATCCCGAACGCCGCGCTCCGCGAGCGCTTCGTGACGGCGGGCGCCGACATCGTGCCGAAGATCAACCTGCTCGGCTACACGGCGGCGGTGGCCGCGTACCGCGAGGGCGACGCGTGGCTGGAGGCGCTCCTGCGCTACCTGGAAGGCAACCGCGATTTCCTGCTCCGCGAAGTGCCGCAACAGCTACCCGGCGTGACGATGACGCCGGCGCAAGCGACGTACCTCGCATGGCTCGACTGCCGCGAGGCGCGGATTCCGGGTGGGGATCCCCACAGGTTCTTCCTCGACACGGCGCGCGTGGCCCTCAACGACGGCCGGACGTTCGGCCCCGGTGGCGATGGCTTCGTGAGGCTGAACTTCGCCTGCCCGCGCGCGACCCTCGTAGAGGGACTGGCGCGGATGCGCGCCGCGCTCGCGCCTACTTCGCGACGTTGAACCGGAAGTGACAGATTTCGCCGTCGCGGACGATATAGTCCTTGCCCTCCAGACGCAGCGCGCCGTGGGCGCGCAGGTCGGCGAAGGAGCCTTTGGCGGCGATGAGCTCGTCGTAGCCGTTGACCTCGGCGCGGATGAAGCCGCGCGCGATGTCAGAGTGCACGGCGCCCGCGGCGTCCTGCGCGCGCGTGTCGCGCGGGATCGGCCACGCGCGCACCTCGTCCTCCCCCACCGTGAAGAACGACACGAGCCCCAGCAGCTCGTAGCAGTCGCGCAACACACGACGGATGGCAGGCTCGGCGAGGCCGAGGTCGGCGAGGAACGCCTGCTGCTCGTCGCCTTCGAGCTGCGCCACTTCCGTCTCGATGACGGCGGACACCCAGCCCACGCGCGTCCACGCCTTCGCCGCCGTCTCCGCGAGGTCGAAGCGCTCCACCACCTTCGCGCCATCGGCGATCGCCTTCTCGTCGAGGTTCACGCAATGCAGGATGGGCTTCTGCGACAGGAAGGTGAAGCCGCGCACGACGCGCGCGTCCTCGACGTTGAGCGTCACCGCGCGCAGCGGCGTCTCCTTCTCCAGCGCGTCCTTGAGGCGCGCCAGCACCTCCTGCTCCTTGACCTCGGCCTCCTTGCGCTGCTTCTTCAGCGACGCCTCCAGGCGCTCCAGCCGCCGCTCCACCACCTCGAGGTCGGCGAGGATCAGCTCCATCTCCAGGTCGACGATGTCGCGCTTGGGATCGGGCGCCCCCAGCGCCTCGTCGGCAAACCCGCGCACCACGTGCAGCAGCGCATCGGCGTTGCGGAACTCCTTGGTGTCGAGGCCCGCCCGCTCCCCCTTCGCGATGCCGGCGAGGTCGACGACCTCGAAGGTGGCGAAGGTCGTCTTCTTTGGATTGAACAAGCTGCGTAGCGTGTCCACGCGCGGATCGGGCACGCGCGCGATGCCGGTGTGCAGCTCGCTGCGCCCGCTGTCGTAGCGCGACGTGGCGATGTTGGAGCCGGTGAGCAGGTTGAAAAGCGTGGTCTTGCCACTCTTGGGAAGTCCGATCAGGCCGATCTTCATGCCTCGATCATAACCGACGTGTCGCGGCCCGCCCGCAGCGTACAATCCGCGCAGGAGGAGCACCTCGTCGAATGCCGATCGACCTCCCCGACGCCCGTGTGCGCGCGCCCGAGCTCACCGGTGGCGAGGGCTGGCTGAACACCGACCGTCCCCTCACCATCGCGGGCCTGCGCGGCAAGGTCGTCATCCTGGACTTCTGGACATACTGCTGCATCAACTGCATGCACGTGCTGCCGGAGCTGAAGCGGCTGGAGCGCAAGTATGCCGCGGAGCTGGTCGTCATCGGCGTGCACTCGGCGAAGTTCACGAACGAAGGCCACACCGCGCACATCGAGCAGGCGATCCGGCGCTACGGCGTCGAGCACCCCGTCGTCAACGACCGCGACCTCACCATCTGGCGCGCGTACGGCGTGCGGGCCTGGCCCACCCTGCTCGTCATCGACACCGGCGGCCGCCTCGTCGGGGGCGTGTCGGGTGAGGGCCACGGCGCCATGATGGACGAGCTGGTGGGCGCGCTCGTGGCCGAGGGGCACGCCAACGGCTCCCTCGACACCACCCCGCGCTTCGTTGCCGCGCGGCCGGAGCCGGCGCCCGGGCTCCTGCACTACCCCAGCAAGATCGTCGTCGACGAGGCGTCGGGGCGCGTGTTCATCGCGGACACGAACCACCACCGCATCGTCGTCGCCGCCGTCGACGGCCAGATCACGCGCGTGATCGGCGCCGGCGAGCCCGGTGCCGACGATGGCGACCTCGCGCGCGCACGCTTCTACCACCCTCAAGGCCTCGCCGTCGTCGACGACGTCGTCTACGTGGCCGACACCGGCAACCACCTCATCCGCTCCGCCGACCTCGAGTCGGGGCTGGTGGCCACGTTGGCGGGTACGGGCGAGCAGGCCCGGCAGGCGGGCGGCGCCGGCGGCGAGGGGCGCACCGTCGATCTCAACTCCCCCTGGGACCTCACGGTCGCCGACGGCGACCTCTTCATCGCCATGGCGGGGCCGCACCAGGTCTGGCTGCTGGAGCCGGAGAGCGGCAGCATCGGTCCTTACGCGGGCACGGGCCGGGAGGCGCGCGAGGACGGCCCGCGGTGGCAGGCCGCCTTCGCGCAGCCGAGCGGCATCACCGCCGACGACCGGTTTCTCTACGTGGCGGACAGCGAGACGAGCTCGATCCGGTCCATCGACCGCCACACCGATCGCGTGGAGACCGTCGTGGGCGTCGATCTCTTCGAGTTCGGCGACCGCGACGGCGTGGGCGACGAGGTGCGGCTGCAGCACCCGCTCGGCATCACGGCGTGGAAAGGCCTCGTATACGTGGCCGACACGTACAACCACAAGGTGAAGGTCCTGGACCCCGTCACACGCCGGATGCAGACGCTGGCGGGCACGGGCGAACCGGACGTGCTCTTCGAGCCGGGCGGGCTCGCGGTGGGCCTCGGCTGGCTGTGGGTCGCGGACACCAACCACCACGAGGTCAAGGTCATCGATCTCACGACGGGGGCCGCGCGCGCCCTCTCCCTCGCCGCTCTCTGACCGGACCGCGCACCGTCGATCTGCCGGGGGCGATCCTCGCCCTCGTCGTCTCCGTCTTCTGGGGCGCCAATCCCGTCGCCATCAAGCTCGGCCTGGTGGACACGCCTCCCCTGCGCCTGGCGTGGATGCGGTTCCTCGTGGGGGCGATCGCGGTCCTCGTCTGGGGCGCGTGGACGGGGCGGCTCAAGGGCTTGACCATCGCGCGCCAGGAATGGCGGCCACTCCTCGTCCTCGGCCTCCTCTTCACGGCGCAGATCGGCAGCATGAACATCGGCACCTCGCTCACGAGCGCCGCCCACGCGTCCATCCTGCTCAACAGCTACGCCGTGCACACGGTCGTCCTCGCGCACTTCATGATCCCGGGCGACCGGCTCTCACTCCAGCGCCTCGGCGGCGTCGTCATCGCGTACGGCGGCATCGTCATGCTCTTCGGCCGCGAGCTCACCACGGGCGGCTCCACGCTGCTCGGCGACGCCATCATGTTCGGCAGCGCCTTCCTCCTCGCCGAGCGCACCATCTATCTCGCGCGCGCCGTGCAGAACCTGGACCCGCTGAAGCTCATCCTCTCCCAGGCCGTCATCGGCGGCACGCTGTTCCTGCTCCTGTCGAGCGTCTTCGAGACGCGACCGACGCAGTGGACGGCACGCCTGATCGCCGTGCTCGCCTACCAGGGCGTGCTCATCGCGGGCTTCAACTTCGTCGTGAACCTCTGGCTGCTCAAGCGCTACCGTCCCAGCAGCCTGGCCGCCTACTTCCTCACGCAGCCGATCTTCGGCGTGCTCGCCGCCGCCGCCTTCACGGGCGACGCGCTCACGATCGACGTGCTGATCGCGAGCCTCGCCGTGGCCGCCGGCATCGGCCTCACGACCATCCGCCCGCTCAAACGGCCGGCGATATAATCGCCGCATGCCCACCCAGCCCTCGAAGCGTCTTGACGTCGTTGCCAACCCGCATCCGGACCGGGATTACGAAGTGTCGATGGCGATCCCCGAGTTCACGTGCCTGTGTCCGATGACGGGACAGCCGGACTTCGCGACGATCCGGATCCGCTACGTGCCGGACCAGCACCTCGTGGAGCTGAAGTCCGTGAAGCTCTACATCTGGTCGTACCGGCAGGAAGGCGCCTTCCACGAGGACGTCACGAACCGGATTCTCGACGACCTCGTGGCCGCCGCCCATCCGCGCTGGGCGGAAGTCATCGGCGACTTCGCCGTCCGCGGCGGAATCAAAACCGAGGTGCGCGCCACATACGGAAAGCGCCCCGAGATGTAGCGCTTGACCGGATGGGGGGCCTCGAAGGGCCCCCCAAGCCCCCCTCCCCCCCACGCTCGGAACCGTCCCGGCGAAGCCGGGGCGCTCCTCGATACCGGTCGAACAGCCGCCTAACGTCCCCCGCGACGGACGCGGCGCGTTCAGCTGGCAACCGCTTTGCTACCAGAGGCACCCACAGGAGGAACGCCATGATCCAGTTTCTCATTGGAGCGGTCGTCGGTGGTGTGGCTGCGTGGCAGTACCGCGACGATATCCGCCGCTACCTGGACCAGAAGCTGCCGGACGTCCGCGCCAAGGCGGCGGATCGTCTGGAGTCGTTCGAGAAGAGCGCCGACAGCGCACTGGACCGGGCCCGGACTCGCCTCGGCGAGAACCTGCGCGCCGGGCAGCGCGTCATCCGGCCCACGAACGTGACCTCGATCCCCCGAGACGACGACACGACGCCGCGCGAACAGCAGCGCTGAGGGCGAATAGACGCCTCCTCGTCGCCGTCTATCTGGCGAGAACACAAGGAGGCTCACGATGTTGAAGATGCGCATTCTTACACCGCTGGCGGGGCTGGGCATGCTTGGGATGGCGACCACGTCGTGCGGGACCATCACCGGTGCCGCCGTCGGGGCAGGCGCGGGCGCTGCGATCGCCAAGGGCACGAACAAGGACGTGGGCAAGGGCGCGCTCATCGGCGCAGGCGTGGGCGGTGCTGCGGGCGCCATCTACGACGTCTACAAGAGCCGCTGAAGAAAGCGTTACTCTGATGACAGGCAGCGCGCCCTTGGGTACGCAATTACCCCGGGGCGCGTGCCAACCACCTGATTTCATGGTTGGGCATTCCCCTTGCACAAAAGGGTCACGGAGGTCACACCCATGACGACAGCCCGCCTCGTTCTTACTGCAGCCCTCATGACGCTCGTCATGCTCGCCGCCCCGGGTTCCGCGCTCGCCGCGGGACCGGGCGAGCAGCTGAATGACGGCATCCAGCGGGTGTTCGCCAACCTTCAGGACCCCGACCTCAGGGCGCCGAGCAGGGACACCGAGCGCCGCCTCGCCGTGCGCCGCATCGCGGAGCAGCTGTTCGACTTCGAGGAGACGGCCAAGCGCTCCCTCGGACGCCACTGGCAGGAGCGCAGCACGGAAGAGCGCCAGGAGTTCGTTCGTCTCTTCACGGAGCTGATCGACCGCGCCTACCTGCGGCGCGTGGATCGCTACGACGGCGAGCAGGTCATCATCCTGTCCGATGCCGTGGAAGGCAATCAGGCGGTCGTGCAGACCCTCATCGTCACGCGCGACAAGTCGGAGATCCCCGTCGAGTACCTGATGCACCGCACGGGCGAGGATCGCTGGCGGGTGTGGGACGTCAAGATCGCCGGCATGAGCCTGGTGGCCAGCTACCGCGCCCAGTTCAACAAGATCATCCACGCCGAGTCGTACGGCGACCTCATCAAGCGCCTGCAGGCCAAGTCGGCGCCGTAGTCGCACACGCGGTCGTCACGCGCGGGGCCGGGCATCGGATGTAGAATCCCCGCCATGGAGATCGTCAGCCGCATCCTCGAAGGCTCACTGCTCTCTGAGGGCGTCGGCGAGCCGGGCCGATTCTTCGAAGGCCGCGTCACGCAGGACGACAAGATCGCCCGCCTCGAGGACGTCGCGCTGCTGGAAGCGTGCTCGCACAAGCAGCTGCGCGCCGTGGCGCGGATCACCGATGTGCTCGAGCTGCCCGCGGGCACCATGCTCGCGCGCGCCGGCGAGCCGGGAAACGAGTTCTTCCTGATCGTCGATGGCTCCGCGCGGGTCGAGGTGTCCCCGCGCAAGCGCTCACGCCTCGGGCCCGGCGACTACTTCGGCGAGATGAGCCTGCTCGACGGAGGCCCGCGCTCCGCCACCGTCGTCGCCGAGACCCCGGTCCGGCTCCTCGTGATCAACCGTCGCAACTTCACCACCCTGCTCCGTGAGGCGCCCGGCCTCACGCAGAACATCCTCATCACCCTCTCGAAGCGCGTCCGCCAAGCCGAAGCCGCCGTCCGGTAGACCACAGGCCAGCAGGCGCGGACCGGGACGGGCCGAACGGGCGGGCCGGGCCGAATCAAAGCCGAACCGTGTAACACCTCGAACCAAGCGGGGGGCCCGGGGGGCCGTTCGAGGCCCCCCGGACTCCAACCATGAAGCCCTGCCCGCGTGCTTTTATCTACGGTCGTCGCACGCGGGAACTCTACCGCTAGCGAGGGAAAGCCGACGGCGCGCCGCCGGGGATGGTGATGTCGAGCTGGACGGCGTCACCCTTCTTGATGGAAGGGATCATGTGCGCAGGCATGCGGACCTCGAAGGATCCGCCGCTCTGGGTCTTGATCCTGATCTCGTCGCGGTCGACGTCGGTGACTCGGCCCCAGATGGTCTGGCGCAGGCCCGACCCGGCGGCGGGGGGCATCACCTGCACGTAGCGGCCGTCACGATATTCCACGGGGTAGCCCTGCTGGACGGTGACGCGCGTCCCCGGCTGCACCGTCCCGATGATCCTCGGCTTGCCGTCGATGAGCACCATGCTGTCGCCGGCGGTCTGCCACATGCGGCCGTCGTCGAAGACGAGCACGCGCTGGCCCTCGTCGATACGCACCACCGTACCGGAGTACGGCGTCGAAGTGACCGTGGTGCCGCCGGGCCCCGACTGCTGCACGATCACGTACTGACCATCACGATAGGCGACCGGCCGCGCCGAGCGAAGCACGACCTTGCTGCCCGGGCGCAGGGTCGTCACGCGGGCGGGCTGGTTGTCGATCAACACCATCGAGTCGCCCGCCACCTGGTACATACGACCGTCTTCCATCACGACGACGTTGGCCCCGGGATCGACGCGAACGACGGTCCCCGTCACGTCGCTGACCGTCGCCACGTAGGTCTGCGGGCCCGGACCGGCCGGATAGTTCTGCGCTCCGGTGGGAACGGGATCGCTCTGTATCGCGCACGCCGCGGTGGCGAGCGCTGCGACGAAGCCGCACGCTATGGTTCCGATTCTCGACCGCATGCCATGTCTCCCTCTGCACGCCGTGCCGGCGCGCGCTCGTATTAGGTGTCGCGTCGCAAAAAGAAGCAAAGCGCCTGCCAGCGAATGCACGACGTTTGTAAAGAGTGCGCGGTACGCGCGGAAGGGACTCTGCAACGAGGTGATCACCGCCGGGCGACGGCGTGCTCAGCTCGCCAGGGCCAGCAGCACCATTCCGATGAGCATGACCCCGGCGCCCAGCGCGGACTCGCGGACGCGCTGCGCCTCGCCGAAGGCGAGCACGCCGATCGCCATCGCGAACACGATCTCGATCTGCTTGACGGCCTCGACGTACGACGACAGCGTGAGCGTGTAGGCGTACCCCTGGCTGATCGTCGTCAGCGCCGCGAAGAGACCGAGGGCGACGAACTCCTTCCAATGGCGCGGGATGGCGGCGAAGTGGCGGCGGGACGTGCGCAGGACCAGCGGCGTCATGAGCGCGCTCGCCGCGAGATAGCCACCCAACGTTCCCATGGGCGCATTGGAGGCGAGGATGGCCTTCTTGATGGTGATGACGGAGGGGGCGAACAGAAAGGCGGCGAGCAGCGTGTAGCGCTGGCCGCGGTCCGTGAAGAGCACCTTCAGCGGCGCCCACACCGACACGCGCGCGCGCGAAATATTGAGCAGGTAGACGCCCGCCGCGCTGAGCAGGATACCGGCAATCCCCAGCACACTCGGCCGCTCCCCGATGGCGTAGGCCATGCCTAAGAGCACCAGCAGGCTGACCTTCCACAAGGCGGTCACGAGCGAGATCTCGGACAGCTTCAGCGCCTTGGACAGCGCCAGCGTCGACAGTGTCTGGCAGGCGCCGAAGGCCAGGCACCAGCCGAAGAAATCCGGCTTGAGAGTCGGAAAGCCCGCCACGAGACAGGCGAGGAAGGCGAACGGCAGCAGGAACGTGAAACGGCCCCAGACGTTGATGTACTCGTCGAGGGCGTGGCCGAGCCGCTTCATGGTGGTGTTGCGGAGCACTTGAAAGAGCGCGGCCGCCACCGCCAGAACGATCCACATGGCTGGCAAGACTACCCGAATTCTGAAGCATCGGCCCGTGGCAAGGGCCAAAGGAGAGAGGCATGGGGGGGCCTCGAAGGGAATGTAGTTGGATGGGGGCCTCGAAGGGCCCCCCAAGCCCCCCAGCGCTCGGCAGCACCCCGGCAAAGCCGTGGTGCTCCTCGATATTCCGACAGGTTCCTCGACGGAGCGCCCGGCGCCGTCAGGGGGTGCCGATCGCCGGTGACGCCGCCGTGCTAGATTGTCCGGACGTAACGCGATCTGGAGGCTCTGGTGCGTGGAG
>CAYQQT010000051.1:6515-12586 GCA_964419375.1 uncultured bacterium | reverse complement strand
GGCGCCCCTCGAGCCCGCCGAGGCCCAGGCGCTCCAGCACTTGCGCGGTGCGCCGGCGGCGCTCCTCGCGCGGACGGCCGTGCAGGCCGTAGGCGATGTTCTCGGCGGCGGTGAGATGCGGAAAGAGCGCGTAGCCCTGGAACACGTAGCCGAGACGTCGTTGCCGCGGCCGCACGTCGATGCCCGCCGCGCTGTCGAAGAGCACGCGGTCGTTCACCACGATGCGGCCGCGATCGGGCCGGCTCAGGCCCGCCAGGCAATCGAGGGTCGCCGTCTTGCCGGCGCCGGAGGGCCCGAAGAGGCCGGTGACGCGCTCGCGCGCCTGCCACGACACATCGAGCGTGAAGTCCGGGAACCGTTTGCTGATGTCGATGGAGAGCATGGCCGCTCAGTACCGCAGGCGGACGAGTCGGGCGAGACCGACGAGAAGGAGCACGACGGCGCCGAGCGAGATCAACGACAGCGCATTGGCCTCTGCCATCTGGTTGGCCTGCACGTGATCGTAGATCGCCAGCGGCAGCGTCTGCGTGCGCCCGGGGATGCTGCCCGCGATCATGAGCGTGATGCCGAAATCTCCGAAGGCCCGGCAGAAGGCGAGGATGCCGCCCGCCATCAGCGAGCGCCACGCCAGCGGCAGCGTGATGCTCCAGAACACGTTCCACTCCGAGCGGCCGAGCGTGCGCGCCGCCTGCTCCAGGCGCGCGTCGACGCTTTCGAAGCCGGCCTGCGCGGCCTTGATGAGCAGGGGCGCCGATCCCACGGCACCCGCGAGGACCGCCGCCTTCCACGTGAAGGCGAGCTCCACGCCGGCGGCGTCGAGCAGGCGGCCCACCGGTCCCTGGCTGCCGATGAGCACGAGCAGGTAATAACCGAGCACGGTGGGCGGCAGCACGAGGGGCGCCACCACGACGGAGGCGAGCACGTCGCGGCCGGCGAACGTGCGGCGCGCGAGCAGCCAGGCGAGCGGCACGCCCAGCGCGAGCGTGAGCAGAGTGGCCGCCACCGACACGCGGACCGACAGCCACAACGGAAAGAGATCGAGCGAGGTCAAAACTCTCCGGGCAGGCGAAATCCGTAGCGCTTCATCACCACCCGCCCCGCGGGCCCGTTGACGAACTGCAGGAAGGCCAGCCCGATCTCCGGCCGCGCGCTGCGGCGCACCACCGCCGCCGCCTGGTTGAGCGGCTTGTGGAGCGCAGGGTCGATGGGCGTGACGTGGACGGCAGGGACGTCGGCGACGGACAGGGCCACGATCCCCGCCTCGGCGGCGCCCGTCTCGACGTACTGCAGCGCCTGGCGGATGTTCTCGCCGTAGACGAGCTTGGGCTTGAGCGCCTCCCAGAGCCCGGCCGTGCGCAGGGCTTCCTCGGCCGCCTTGCCGTAGGGCGCGTGCGCCGGATTCGCGATCGCCACGCGACGCACCCGGTCGCCGAGGAGCGCGCGCAGGTCGCCCAGCTTTGGGCCTGACGCCTTGGCCGTGACGAGCACGATGCGGCCCTGCGCATAGAGCGCGCGCGTCTGCGTGATGATTGCTTTCTTCGCGGCGAGATCGTCGAGAAAGCTCTGGTTGGCGGCGAAGAACACGTCGGCGGGGGCGCCGTGCTCGATCTGCTTGGCGAGGTTGCCGGTGGAGCCGAAGACGAGCGTGACCTTGACCTTCATCGTCTGCTCGAAGGCGGGCGCGAGCTCCTTGAGGGCGAAGGTCAGATCCGAGGCCGCGAAGACGGTGAGGGTGAGCGGCTCCGCCGCCGCGCCGCGGGCGGCGGACGCCGTCACGAGGACGGCCACCATCGCGAGCGCGGCCACCGCGCGTGCGAGCGTCAATCGCGAGCTGTGCATCGCGGAATCACCTTACTACAGACGGCGCTGCTGGATCGTCGTGAGCGCCCAGCTCACCGCGAACACGAGCACGAGCAGCAGCAGGGCGAGCGCGATGGCGACGTCGAAGTTGCCCTTGCTCGTCTCCAGCGCCATGGCGGTGGTGAGCGTGCGCGTCTGCCCCTTGATGTTGCCGCCCACCATCATGGAGGCGCCGATCTCGGAGATGATGCCGCCGAAGCCCGCCATCACCGCCGCCAGCATGGGCAGGCGCGCCTCGCGCAGCACCACGCGCACCATCTGCGCGCGCGAGGCGCCGAGCGCCAGCAGCTGCAGGCGGAACTTCTCCGGCACGTTCTGCACGGCGGCGAGCGTGATGCCGGTGACGAGGGGAGCCGCGATCACCGCCTGCGCCACCACGAGGGCGGCCGGCGTGTAGAGCATCTCGAGCACGCCGAGCGGGCCGCTGCGCCACAGCAGCATCGACACGAAGAGGCCGACCACCACGGGCGGCAGCCCCATGCCGGTGTTCACCGCGCTCACGAGCAATGTGCGGCCCGGAAAGCGCGTGAGGGCGAGGGCGGCCCCGGCGGGAATGCCGAGCGCGAGCGCGATGAAGGTGGCGCTGCCTGACACCTGCAGCGACAGCAAGAGGATCGACCAGATCTCGGCGTCTCCGCCGATCAGCAGCCGTACGGCCTCGCGGAACCCGGAGGCCAGGAGGTCCATCGAGCGCCTAGAGGTCCTCGTCCCGCTTGCCGGCGATGGGCACGAAGAGGGCGCGGCCGTACTTGTCGGCGCCGAACGTCCTGATGATCTCCTGGGTGGCGGGCGCTAGCATGAAGTCGGCGAACGCCTTGCCGCCCGCCGCGTTGACGCGGGGGCCGTTGGCGGGATTGACCTCCATCACCGCGTAGACGTTCACCAGCGGGCGGTCACCCTCCACCATCACCGCCAGCGACGAGCGGCGGGCGAAGGCCAGGAGCGTGGCGCGGTCGGTGAGCGTGTAGGCGCGCCGGTCGTCCGCGAGCGTGAGGGTGTGGCCCATGCCCTGGCCGGATTCGATGTACCAGGGCGCGGCAGGGGTGACGCCCGCGCTGCTCCAGAGCGCCTGCTCCAGCAGGTGCGTGCCCGACCGGTCGCCGCGGGACACGAAGCGCGCGCCCGCGGCCGCGATCTTGCGCAGGGCGGCGGTGGCGCTCGTCAGGGCGCGCACGCGGGCGGGATCGGCGTCGGGTCCCGCGATGACGAAGTCGTTGTACATGACGAGCCGGCGGTTCAGCATCCTGCCCTCGGCGAGGTACTTCTTCTCGAGCGCGGGCGCGTGCGCGAGCGTCACGTCCGCTTCGCCACGCGCGGCGAGGGCGAGCGCCTGGCCCGTTCCCACCGAGATCGTCTTGACGGTGTAGCCGGTCTGCCGCTCGAATATCGGCACGAGGACGTCGAGGAGCCCGGAATCCTGCGTGCTCGTGGTGGTGGAGAGGATCAGCACGCCCGACGCGCGGGGCTCGCCGACGGCAGCCCCGGCCACCGCCATGGTGGCGAGGACAGCGGCGAGGACCCGGAACATCATCGGCGGCTCCTTTCAGGCAGCGTCTTATGCTCGACAAAGCATAATACACGTGGACTACGCCCGAAAGGTGCGCTTGAAGCGGCGCGCGCAGTCGTGTTCCAGACCGGTGCGCAGGCGGCGATAGCGGCCGAGGAAGAGACGCCCCTTGCGCGTGAGGCGCGTGCCGCCGCGGCGCCCGCCCGGCTTCGGCTCCAGCAGCTTCATGCCGGCCGCGCGCTCGAGCTCGCGCAGGTAGCCCCATCCCGCCCGGTACGACATGCCCATCTGCGCCAGCGCGCGGCGCAGCGAGCCGAGCTCGTCCACGAGCTCCAGCAGCCGGGCGCGCCCGTCGCCGAACTTCACGCGGTCACCGAACACCACCCACACCTTCAGGCGCGCTTTCATGGCGGTACTCTGCCACAAGGGCCGATGGCGGCGGCGACGGCGATGCTGTACGCTCCGCTCCACTCGATCGCCTACGGAGGACGCTCATGCCCGAGGAACGCAAAGGCGCCGTCACGCTCAAAGGCAACCCGATCACGCTCGGCGGCCCCGAGATCAGGCCGGGGCAGGCCGCGCCCGACTTCACCGCGGTCGACAACGCGCTGAAGACGGTCACGCTCGCCGAGGGCCGCGGCAAGGTACTCATCCTGTCGTCCGTCGCCTCCCTCGACACGCCCACCTGCGACACGGAGACACGCCGCTTCAACCAGGAGGTGGGCAAGCTGAGCGGCGTGGAGGTGTGGACGATCAGCATGGACCTGCCCTTCGCGCAGAAGCGCTGGTGCGCGGCGGCGGGCGTGAGCGCGGTCAAGACGTTCTCGGACTTCCGCGAGCGCGCCTTCGGCCCCGCCTACGGCGTGCTCATCAAGGACGGGCCCCTCGCGGGCCTGGACGCGCGCGCCGTGTTCGTGGTGGGCAAGGACGGCAAGGTCACGCACGTCGAATACGTGAAGGAGATCGCCAGCGAGCCGAACTACGACGCGGCGCTGCAGGCGGCGAAGAAGGCCGCCGGCTAGCGCGGATTATTCATGAGCGGCGCGCGCGCCGCTCATGAATAGTCCCGGCTAGCCACGTCGTGCGATGGACGTCGTCAACGTTCTCGTCCTGAACTGCGGCAGCTCGTCGCTGAAGTTCCAGCTGCTCGCGATGCCGGCCGAGGACCGCCTCGCGCGGGGTGTGGTGGAGCGGATCGGCGGGGACTACGCGGGGGCCGTCCGGCGCGCGCTGGACGAGGCGATGCGGGCGGGCGGGCGCCTCGACGCGGTAGGGCACCGGATCGTGCACGGCGGCGAGCGCTTCACGGGGCCGGTGATGATCGACGAGGCGGTGACGGCGGCCCTCGACGCGCTCACGGAGCTGGCGCCGCTGCACAACGGCCCCGGCGTGGCCGGCATCCGCGCCGCACGCGCAGTCCTCGACGCGCGGGTGCCGATGGTGGCCGCCTTCGATACCGCCTTCCACGTGACGATGCCGGAGCGCGCGGCCCGCTACGCCCTGCCCTACGAGCTCGCGGAGCGCCACCACATCCGCCGCTACGGCTTTCACGGCCTCTCCTACCGTTACATTACCTCGCGGTACGCGGCGCTCACGGGCACTCCCGTCGCGCAGGCGACGCTCGTCGCCCTGCACCTGGGCAACGGCTGCTCGGCGGTGGCCGTGCGCGAGGGCGCGTCGGTGGACACGTCGATGGGCTTCACGCCGCTGGAGGGGCTCGTGATGGGCACGCGCGCGGGTGACGTCGATCCCGCCGTGGTCGGATACCTCGCGCGTGCGGAGGGAGTGGAGGTGGCGGAGGTGGAGCGCTGGCTCAACGAGCGGTCGGGGTTGCTCGGCGTGTCGGGGCGCAGCGGCGACATGCGCGATCTGCTCGCGAGTGAGGCGACGGATGCGCGCGCCGCGCTCGCCGTCGATCTCTTCTGCTATCGCGCGCGCAAATACGTCGGCGCCTACCTGGCCGCCCTCGGAGGCGCGCCCGCACTCGTCTTCACCGGCGGCATCGGCGAGCACAACCCGGAGGTGCGCCGGCGCATCTGTGAGGACATGGCGTGGTGCGGGCTCACCCTCGACGATCGGCGCAACCGCGCCACGGTGGGCACGGAGGGTGTCATCAGCGCCGACGGCGCCGCCGTGTGCGCCTTCGTGATCCCAACCGACGAGGAGCGGATCATCGCGCGCGACGTCATGGAGTGCCTGGCGCGCGCGGCGTCGCCGCGGAGCGTGTCGTGAGCGACATCCGCGACGCGTGGGCGGCGGGCTACGGCGCCATCCGGCACACGCCGCTCACCCAGCGGCGTGTGCGCGCGATGGCGGACACGCTGTCCGGTCCCGTGTGGGAGGTGCTGCACGCGGCCGACCGCATGGCGAGCGCGGGCATGTGGCTCGTCGTACACGAGACGTACGCGCGCTCCGTGTACCTGGACGGCCGCGCGCTGACGCGTGACGACTTCAAGCCGGCGCCGGAAGGCCACACGGGCGGCAGCCTGAACATGGTGCCCGCCTACACGGGCTACATGGCGGCCGACGCGCTGGCGGGGATCACCCGCGGCTGGCTCATGGGCCAGGGCCATTGCGTGTCCGCCATCGACTCCGTCAACCTGCTGCTCGGCAACATGACGGAGGCGCACGCCGCGCGCTACGACCTCTCCGACGCCGGGCTCACGCGCTACGTGCGCGACTTCTACGCGTACCGGATCGGCGC
>CAYQQT010000051.1:0-6415 GCA_964419375.1 uncultured bacterium | reverse complement strand
CGCACACGTGGGAGAACTCCAAGAACGAGATCTCCCACCAGGACCCCGCCATGGCCGAGATGATGCTCGGCGAGCCATCCCACGTGTCGCGCGTGCTGCTGCCCGCCGACTTCAACACGGCGGCGGCGGTCATGGAGCGGATCTATCGCACGCGCGGCCAGATCTGGACGCTCGTCGTCCCGAAGGGCGCCGTGCCCGACGTCTTCACCGCCGACGAGGCGCGCGCGCTGCTGCGCGACGGCGCCGCCCTCGTGTCACGGGCGGGTCACCGGCCCGAGCAGGCGCGCGTGATCCTCACCGCCATCGGCGCCTACCAGCTCGGCGAAGTCCTCGCGGCCTCCGAGCGGCTCGCCGCGCGCGACGTCGCGCACGCGGTCGTGTACATGCTCGAGCCCGGCCGCTTCCGCGCCCCGCGCTCAGACGGTGAGCGCGCGCACGCGGCGGAGGCCGCCCTGCGCGCACGGCTCTATCCCGACCGCGTGCGCGCGCGGCTCTTCGTCAGTCACACGCGTCCGGAGACCGTGCTCGGCGCCCTCAGCCCCCTGCACACGGGCGCGTCCACCGCGGCGCTCGGCTTCGTCAACGCGGGCGGCACGCTGAGCATCGCCGGCATGCTCTTCGTCAACGGCGCCTCGTGGGCGCACGCGGTGGCCGCCTGCGCCCGCCTGTTGGACGAGCCGCGCGAGGCGTGGCTCTCGGCGGAGGAGATGGCGGCGCTCGACGGGCGCGCGACGCCGCACGGCTGCGTGATCGATTGAGATGGGGGCCTCGAAGGGCCCCCAAGCCCCCCGCGCTCGGCAGCGCCCCGGCGTAGCCGGGTCGCTCCTCGATCACCCTGACGGCCCCCCAAGCCCCCCCGGCGCCGCGGCGCGCGCTTTCTCGGTGAGCAGCAGGTCGACGACTCCGCGCTCGGTGCGCTGCTCCACGACGTCGGTGTAGCGGCGGAGGAGGTCCAGCATGCGGCGGTTGTCGCCGAGGACGTAGGCGCGAAAGCGCGCGTGATGCCGTGGGACGCGGCCGCGCGCAGCAGCCCGCCCATCAGCACGCCGCCGAGTCCCCTGCCCTGCCAGCCGTCCTGCACCACCACCGCGAGCTCGGCGACGCCGGGATCGTCGCCCGAGGGCTCGTAACGGCCCACCGCGATGAGCGCCGGATCGGGAGGGTGCTCCATCACGAGGGCGAAGCGTCGCGTGTAATCGACGTTGGCGAGGAAGCGCGCCCAGTCCGGCGGCAGCCGCTGCATGACGCTGAAAAACCGCTGGTAGCGCGTATCCCGGCTCAGCCGACCGTACAGGTCCACGAGTCGCGGCTCGTCGTCGGGCCGGATCGGCCGCATGCGAACCCGCGTGCCGTCGCGGAGGTTGATCTCGCGGTCGAACGTGCTGGCGGTCACTGGCTACAGCATAGGCTGTTGCAAGTTCCTTGAAAGACATGGGGGGCCCTGTAGGCCCCCCAAGCCCCCCGTCGGCGTGCAGCCGTTACAACGTCAGCACGCGGCCCGTTCGCGCCGCGCGCATCCGGCCGTCGTCCACGACGACGGCGCCGTTGACGATCACGTAGGGAATGCCGGTGGGATAGCGGTGTGGGTCGGCGAAGGTCGCGTCGTCCTTCACCGTCGCCGCGTCGAACACGGTGAGGTCGGCGGCGAACGCCTCGCGGACGAGACCACGGTCGCGCAGGCGCAGGCGCGTGGCCGGCATGCCCGTCATCTTGTGCACCGCCGTCTCCAGCGAGAAGAGCCTGCGGTCGCGCGCGTACTCGCCGAGGACGCGCGGGAAGGTGCCGTACGCGCGCGGGTGCGGCTTGCCGGGCTTGTCGCCGTCGCCCTCGTAGAGCGGGATGGAGTCGGAGCCGATCATGAGCGCGGGATGCGCGAGAACCTTGGCCACGTTCTCGATGGACTGCGAAAAGCTCACCATGCCCACCGTGCACTGCTCCTCGACGAGGAGGCCCATCAGGGCCTCGGCGGGCGTGGTACCCGACTGCCGCGCGAGCTGCGCGAGGCTCAGCCCCTCGAGCTCGCGCCGCCAGCTAGAGGCGATGAAGATCTGGTCGAAGCCGACGGCTCCCTGCGAGACCGTGCCCCACCGCTCGCCGTCGACGAGACACTCCTCGGCGATGCGCCGGCGGATCGTGCGGTCGGAGAGCCGCTCGATCAGCTTGCCGATGCCGCCCTCGTGCGCCCAGCCCGGCATGAGGTTGTCCATCTTCGTGCTGCCGGCGTTGTAGGGGTAGACGTCGCCGGCGACGTCGACGCCACGCGCCTGCGCCATCTCCAGCATGCGCAGCGCGGCGTCGATCTTCGGCCAGTTCTCACGGCCGGCGGCCTTGACGTGCGAGACCTGCACGCCGATCCCGGCCTCCTCGCCGATCCGGATCGCCTCCGTGATGGAGTCGAGCAGCATCGACGACTCGCCGCGGATGTGCGAAAAGTAGAACCCGCCCCGCCGCGCAATGCTCCGGGCGAGCGCGATCAGCTCGCTCGTCTCCGCGTAGGAGCTCGGCGGGTACACGAGCCCGGTGGAGAAGCCGAAGGCGCCGGCGTCCATCGCCTCGCCGAGCAGGCGCTCCATCACGCGCGCCTCGCCGCTGTCGGGCGGCCGCGCCTCGAAGCCCATCGCCGCGATGCGCAGGGCGCCATGGCCGACGAAGTGCGCGACGTTCACCGACGGCCGCACGGAGCGGAGGGCGTCGAGGTACTCGCCGAACGTCTCCCAGTGCAGGTCCGGCATGCGGCCGATGCCACCCACCCAGCGCTTGACGTCGTCCTGCCGCGCGGCCGTGAGCGGCGCCTGGGAGAACGAGCACATGCCCACCACCTCCGTCGTCACGCCCTGGCGCACCTTGGACTCCGCCGACGGGCACGCGAAATAGAAGAGGTCGGAATGCGAGTGGGCGTCGATGAAGCCGGGCGCGACGACCTTGCCGCGCGCGTCGATGACCCGCTCCGCGTCGCCCGCCAGCGCGGGGCCGATGGCGACGATGCGGTCACCTTCCACCGCCACGTCGGCGGGTCGCGCGGGCGCGCCGGAGCCGTCGATGAGCGAGCCGCCGCGAATGAGGAGGGACCAGGTCATCGGCTCATTCCTCGACGATCGCCACCGTCTTCATCCGGTCGCCTTGCTTGATGCGGTCCACGTGCTCCATGCCGCTCGTCACCTTGCCGAAGACGGTGTAGCTGCCGTCCAGGTGCGGTGTGTTGCCGTAGCAGATGTAGAACTGGCTGCCGGCGGAATCGGGGTGCTGGCTGCGCGCCATCGCCACCGCGCCGCGCGCGTGCTTGTTCTTGTTGAACTCGGCGGGGATGGTGTAGCCGGGGCCGCCGGTGCCGTTGCCCTTGGGGTCGCCGCCCTGCACCACGAAGTCGGGTACGATGCGATGGAAGGTGAGTCCGTTGTAGAAGCCTTTCTTGGCGAGGGTGACGAAGTTGTCCACCGTCTTGGGCGCATCGGCGGAAAAGAACTCCATGCGGATCTCGTTGCCGTTCTCGAGCGTGATGACCGCGGTCTGCTTCACGGCTGGCCTTTCTTGTTTGGCCGACGGGGCGCCTCCGCGCCCGACGTTCGGCGATTTCTTGTTTGGCCGTCGGGGCGCCTCCGCGCCCGACGTTTGGCGACATTACGTACGCCGTTGAGAGGAATCAGGGGGCGGTGACGATTCTCACGGACTTCATGCGGTCGCCGGGGCGAACGCGGTCCACCACCTCCATGCCGCTCGTGACGCGGCCGAAGACGGTGTACTTGCCGTCGAGGAAGTTGGCGTTGCCGAGCGTGATGTAGAACTGGCTGCCCGCGGAGTCGGGATGCTGGCTGCGCGCCATCGCCACCGCGCCGCGGTCGTGCTTCTGCTTGTTGAACTCCGCCTTGATCTTGTAGCCGGGGTCGCCGGTGCCGAGCTTAGGGTCGCCCTGGGGCAAGGTCTTCGACAGTGGATCGCCGCCCTGGATCACGAACGTCGGCTCCACGCGGTGAAAGGTGGTGCCGTCGTAGAAGCCGTCCCTGGCGAGCTTGACGAAGTTCTGGACCGTCTGGGGGGCGTCGGCCGGATAGAACTCGACGCGGATCTCGCCGCCCTTCTCCATCGTGATCACGGCCGTCTGCTTGCCCGCCGGTTTCTTGTCGGCCGGTTTCCTGTCGGCCGCGCTCGGGGCCGGCTTCTTGTCGGCGGCCGGCTTGTCCTGCGCGACCACGGCGGACGCGCAGCCGAGCGCGAGAATGCCGATAAAGATGAGTGAAAACCGAATCATGAGCGGGCCTCCGCGGGCGTGAGAGTGGCGCCATTATACATGCCGGAGCGGCGACGGATGCCGCGCCGCGTGATACAGTGGATCAATGCAACAGCGCGACTCCATTCGCAACATCGCGATCATCGCCCACGTCGACCACGGCAAGACGACCCTCGTGGACGCCATGCTGTGGCAGTCGGGGCTCTTCCGCAAGAACGAGACCGTGGCGGAGCGGATGATGGACTCCATGGACCTCGAGCGGGAGAAGGGCATCACGATCATGGCCAAGAACACGGCCGTGAACTACAAGGACGTCCACATCAACATCGTGGACACGCCCGGCCACGCCGACTTCGGCTCCGAGGTGGAGCGCACGCTCACCCTGGTGGACGGGGTGCTGCTCCTGGTGGACGCCGCCGAAGGTCCCCTGCCGCAGACGCGCTTCGTGCTCAAGAAGGCGCTGGAGGCCGGGCTGCCGCCTATCGTCGTCATCAACAAGATCGACCGCAGCGACGCGCGGCCGGCCGAAGTGCTGGACGAGGTCTACGACCTCTTCATCGACCTCGAAGCCACCGAGGACCAGCTCGAGTTCCCCGTCCTGTACACGAACGCCAAGACGGGCACCGCCACCCGCGCCCTCAAGGACCCGAGCACCACGCTGGAGCCGCTCTTCGAGACGATCCTGACCGCGGTGTCGCCGCCCCAGTTCGATCCCGAGATCGGCCTGCAGTTCCGGGTGGCGATGCTGGACTGGGACGATTACGTGGGCCGCCTCATCATCGGCCGCATCGTGAACGGCCGCGTGAAGCAGGCAGACCGCGTGGCCGTGGTGCACCGCGACGGCTCCGTGGAGACGGCGAAGGTGACGGTGCTCTACGGCTACGACGGGCTCAAGCGGATCGAGATCCCGGAGGCGAGCGCGGGCGACCTCGTCGCCATCGCCGGCATCGAGACGATCGAGATCGGCGAGACGGTGGCCGACGTCGACCGGCCGCTGGCGCTGCCGCTCATCCGCATCGACGAGCCCACCGTCTCCATGCTCTTCTCCGCCAACGTCTCCCCCTTCGCGGGCAAGGAAGGCAAGTACGTCACCTCCACGCAGCTGCGCGAGCGCCTCTGGAAAGAACGGCGGGTGAACCCCGGCATCCGCGTGGAAGAGACGGACTCGCCCGACACCTTCCGGGTCTCCGGCCGCGGCGAGCTCCAGCTGGCGATCCTCATCGAGATCATGCGGCGCGAAGGCTTCGAGATCGAGGTGGGCAAGCCGGAGATCATCACCAAGGAGGAGAACGGCCGCACGCTGGAGCCGATGGAGTACCTGGTGGTGGATATCCCCGAGGAGCACATCGGCTCCGTCACGCAGAAGGTCGGTCCCCGCAAAGGTGTCATGGCCAAGATGGTCAACCACGGCACCGGCCGCGTGCGTTTGGAGTACCGGATTCCGTCGCGCGGCCTCATCGGGTACCGGAACGAGTTCCTGACCGACACGCGCGGCACCGGCCTGCTCAATCATCTGTTCGACGGCTGGGACGAGTGGCAGGGGGATATCCCGCACCGCCAGAACGGCGCGCTCGTCGCCGATCGCGCCGGCCGCACCACCGGCTACGCCATCGACAACTTACAGGCTCGCGGCGTGATGTTCCTCGGCCCCGGCGAGCAGGTCTACGAGGGCATGGTCGTGGGCGAGAACTCCCGCGACAACGACCTCGACGTGAACATCACCAAGGAAAAGAAGCTGACCAACATGCGCGCCTCCACCTCGGACGAAGGCGTCAAGCTCACGCCGCCGCGCACCATGAACCTCGAGCAGTGCCTCGAGTGGATCCGCGAGGACGAGCTGCTGGAGGTCACCCCGAAGGCCCTCCGCCTGCGCAAGCGCGCCGCGGGAGGCCGCCGCCGGTTCTAGTTGGATGGGGGGCCTCGAAGGGCCCCCCAAGCCCCCCTACGCTCGGAGCGCCCCGGCGAAGCCGGGGCGTTCCTCGATACCGCGAAGGGCCCCCAAGCCCCGACGCTCGGAGGAGTGACTACACCAAAACGCGGTTGAAGCCGGCTTCTTTGGCGCGGCCGAGGGCGCGCTCGGCGGCGCGCATGATCTCGTGGGGATCGGCGCCGGGCTTTGCGGCATGCGCGACGCCGACGCTGATCGTCACCGAGACCGTCCGCTGGACGGCGCGGGGGCGCTCCGGCCGG
>CAYQQT010000050.1:10395-12590 GCA_964419375.1 uncultured bacterium | reverse complement strand
AGAAGAAGAGGTAGTGAAGCGCGAGCGTGAGCGTGTCCTGGCCGCGGGAGGTCGCCCCCGAGCTGCGGACGCGGAAGACCTTCTCGTTGGCCTCGTCGTGACGGTACTCGACGCGGCTGAAGAGGCCCTTCCAGATGTTGTACTGCGCGGTGGCCGTCACTTCCCACAGCGAGACCTTCGAGCCCGGGCCCACCGCGAGCGTGCGCACCCCGTCGGTGTCCTGGAAGTACTCGCCGCGCAGCGCGGTGCGCAGCTTGTCGGTCCAGTCGTAAGCCGCGTACGCGGCCACGCCCCACCACTCCGCGTCGTTGTTGCGGCCCGTGCCCGCGCCCACCAGCGACACCTCGTTCTCCTCAAATCCATAATCGACGTTGAACCCGAGCGTCAGGCCTTTGATGCCGGTGTAGTTGGCGACGACGTCGAGCACGGTGCGGTTGTGGTCACGGCTGAACTGCTCGGGCCCCGTGATGAAGTTGAACGAGGTGGTGAAGTCCTTGAACGGCGTCATCGCGATCTGGCCCATCCACGACAGGTGGTTGTTAGGATCGTCGACGACGTCCCAGCCGAGGACCGGCCCCGCCGTCACCGTGAGCCAGTCGGTGATCGAGTACGAGGCCAGCGCGCCCACGTGCGTGAGGGGAATGGCGAAGCCGAACAGGAACGACCGGGAGAAGTTGAGGTTGTTCGGACCCTCGATCACTTCGTAGCCGAGCAGAGTGACGAACTTGCCCGCCTTGATGGTGAGACCAGTGCCCACCGGGATCTTGTACGAGCCGTACGCCTCCTGGATGTCGACGTGGGCCGTGTTATCGAAGGGAAAGACGTCCTCTTCGCTGCGGAAGAGGCCGATGGCGTGGTTCTTCTGCGCGTCCTGTCCGCCCGTGAGCACGAGCCCGAACCCGAAGGGGTAACGCTCGGAGGGATCCTTCTTGATGCTGAACTCCGCCATGTTGAACGTGTAGCCGGTGTCGAAGTCGTAGAACCGTAGCTCGTTGACGTCCTGGCGCCCGGCACCCCGCAAGTTCCACACGTAGCTGTTCTCGACGTAGCCGAAGAAGACCAGCTCCTCCACGAGCGTCTTCGGCTTGTCCTCCGGCTTGGCAGGCGCCGTCTGCGCCGACGCCACCGCCGTCGTGGCCGCCAGCACCGCGACGGCGATCCAGCCTCCCAGGAATCGAGTCATGGTTCTCCCCCTTCGCCTCAGGTAGTCGAGGACAGCGATACTCGGGGTCAGCAAGCGGCGTGCCGCGCCCGGAATGCACGCCATCACAGATTTCACGCGCATTTACCGTTCGGCGGGGACGCGGCCCACTGCCGCCGAAGCGGGCAGCGCGGCGGCACTGCTCATTCGCTCGGCAGATGTGAAGCGCGCGCGCTAGTATGCGCTACCGCATGATCTCGCTCGAGGACGTCGTCGATCACCCGCCCATCGTGCACGGCGGCCTCGCCACCTGGGGCATCAGCTTACGTCTCGCCCGCTTCCTGGACGCACAGCTGACGCCTCAGTCCACGACGCTGGAGACGGGCGCCGGCCTGAGCACGATCCTGTTCCTGCGCCGCGGCGTCGCGCGCCACATCAGCATCACGCCGTACGAGCCCGAGTTCAAAGCGATCCGGACGTACTGCGCCGAAGTCGGCATCGACACCGGCGCCCTGCAGGCGGTCTGCGCCAGCTCCCAGCACTACCTGCCTTCGGCCGCACTGCCGCCGCTCGATCTCGTCCTCATCGACGGCGCCCATGCGTTCCCCGCGCCCTTCCTGGACTGGTTCTACACCGCGGAGCCGCTCAAGGTCGGGGGCCTGATGGTGGTCGACGACCTGCCCCTGGTCACGGGTACGATCCTGGCGGACTTCATGCGCGCCGACGAGCGATGGGACGAAGTGCTGCGAGACGACCGATTCGCCGTCTATCGCAAGCGCGTCCACCCGATTGCGGACGAACGGGACTGGCTGGCCCAGGCCTATCTCGTGAAGTCGTATCCGGTGGCCGCCGTGCGCGTGATCAAGGCGGGCCCGCTCCGTCGCCTGCTCGGCCTGGCGAGGGCCGCCTGGAACGAGCCCGAGCTGGTGAGGCGGAAGCTACGCGCACTGCGCGGGCGGGCGCGTCACTGACGAACACTCAGCGAGCGGCTTGGCCTCTGGCTTCCTCCTGTGCCGCCATCGCCGCTGCCAGCCACGAAGCCAGGCGAAGATCC
>CAYQQT010000050.1:0-10295 GCA_964419375.1 uncultured bacterium | reverse complement strand
CAGGCGCAGACAGAGTCGGCGGAGCTCGGCGACCTTCCGAAGTGTTGCCGCCGCGGCGCGTGTCATGGTGTCCAGCGCGATCAGAAGCTCCATTCCGAGAACAGCTTTTGCTTGAAGGCGGTCAGCTCCTCGACGGGCGCCGCCGCGGGCGCGCTCGTGGCGGCCGACAGCTCGAGGACCTTGTCGTCCATTCGCTGCAGCCGGTGCGCGAGCACGGCGGCGATGGTGGCGATGAGCTTGTAGGCGGCCAGGCTGTCCGACTGGAGCAGGCGGGAGAACTGCGTCTTCGTGAGGTGGTGCAGCTCGCACTCCGTCTGCGCCCGCACGGAGGCCGTGTGGCCGCGCTCCAGCAGCAGGCCCATCTCACCGAGCACGGTGGGCGCCTCGACGGTGGCCACGCTCTGCATGCGACCGGTGCGGGTCATGCGCAGGATCTCCACCGTGCCCGTGGCGAGCAGCATCAGCCCCTCCGCGCTCTCGCCTTCGCTGAAGATGAGCGTGCCCGCCTCGGCCTTCACCGGCACGGTGGCTTTCGCGATCTGATCCGCCTCCTCGTAGGTGAGCCCTTTGCCGAGCATGGTGCGGATCAGCGTCAGCAGGTCCGCAGAGGCCACCGTCACACTCCTCTCAGGACGGTGGCCCGTCCCACGCGTCCGATGGCCACGATGAAGGCGGCGGTGCGGAAGGACACCTTGCGCTCGCGCACGATGCGCGCCAGCGTGGCGTACGCCTCGCGCATGTGGCGCGCCAGCTCCGCGTTGATCTTGTCTTCCTCCCACGAGAACTGCTGGATGTTCTGCGCCCACTCGAAGTAGGAGACGGTCACGCCCCCGGCGTTGACGTAGATGTCGGGCAGCACCACCACGCCGCGCCCGGTCAGCATCTCGTCGGCCTTCGGCGTGGTGGGCGCGTTCGCCGCCTCCAGCACCACGCGCGCCCGCACCGCCGCCGCGTTGGCTTCCGTGATGACACCGCCGAGCGCGGCGGGCACCAGCACGTCGACGTCCGAGAGCAGCAGGTCCTCGTTGCTGATGGCATCCGTGCCCGCGAAGCCCACCACCGACTTCGTCGCCTTCACGTGCTCGATGAGCTTGGGGATGTCGAGCCCTCCGGGATCGCGCACGCCGCCGTTGGCGTCGGACACGGCGACGATCCTGCCACCGCGCTCGTGCAGGAAGCGTGAGGCCCAGGAGCCGACGTTGCCGAAGCCCTGCACCGCGAATGTCTTGCCGCGCACTTCGCCCGTGCCCAAATCTTTTAAGTACTCCTCGAGCGCGAACACGACGCCGCGGCCGGTGGCCTCTTCACGGCCCCGCGAGCCGAAGAGGTCGACGGGCTTGCCGGTGACGACCGCCGGCGAAAAGCCGTGGATCTTCGAATACTCGTCCATGATCCACGCCATCACCTGCGCGTTGGTGTTCATGTCCGGGGCCGGGATGTCGGTGTGGGGGCCGATGATGTCGTGGATCTGCTGCACGAAGCGCCGCGTGAGCCGCTCCAGCTCGCGCGTCGACAGCTTCGCGGGATCGACCGCGATGCCGCCCTTGGCCCCACCGTAGGGCAGGTTCACGACGGCCGTCTTCCACGTCATGAGGGAGGCGAGGCCGAGCGCCTCGTTGAGATCGAGCGTGGGATGGAAGCGCAGGCCCCCCTTCATGGGCCCGCGGCTCTTGTCGTGCTGCACGCGATAGCCGATGAAGGTGCCCAGATCGCCGTTGTCCATCGTGATGGAGACGTCGACCTTCACCTCGCGGAACGGCGTGACCAGCATGCGCTCGACGTGGGCGGACAGCTCCATCACCCGCGCCGCTTTCCGGAAGTGGTAGTTGACCTCGTCGAAGCCCGACATTCCGCGATTGTACGACGCCGGTCGCTGCGCTCCGTCAGAGTCTCTTGAGGTGCTCGATGAGGTCCCGCCGGACGCAACCGGCGTGTTGCGCACGCGGGCTCATCCGTGGGTGACGGGTCCGGGTGCTCTGCAAACAGGGCAGTGCCCACAGTCCCTCGTGCACGACGAGGACCGGCGCGATGCTTGAAGTTCTGTCTTGTCGAGCGGTTGACCGGCGCGCCGGCTTCGGCGCGTGACGTGCACTACGCAGGCGGCACGATGACGCGTCTCCTTCCCCTTATTGCCGTCATCGCCTGTCTGCTCTGGCGGGTTGCGTGTGCGCTCGCGCAGCAGCCGTCGATCTACTACGTGTACGACGCCCTCAACCGCCTCACCGCGGTGGTGGACCAGCAGGGCCACGCCGCGACCTACACGTACGACGCGGTGGGGAACATTCTGAAGATCGATCGCTTCGACCCGCCGGCGGGAGCTGTCGCCATCTCGCTGTTCACGCCGGATGTCGGCGCCGCCGGCACCACCGTCCAGATCTTCGGCAGGGGCTTCAGCGGCACGGCCGCCCAGAACGTGGTGGCCTTCAACGGGGCGGCGGCGATGGTCACCGCGGCCGTGGCGAATCGCCTCATCGCCACGGTGCCGTCAGGCGCGACGACGGGCCGCATCAGCGTGACGACGCCGCTCGGGTCCGCGACGTCCGCCGTTCTCTTTCGCGTGCTCGGCGTCATCGCCATCTCGCCTCCGGGTCTCACGATCCCGTTGGGCGCAACGCGTGACTTCACGGCGACCGAGGGTGGTACGCCGACCACCGGAGTCCGCTGGTTCGTCAACGGCATCCCGGGGGGTGAATCGTCCACGGGAACGATCTCCAGCGCAGGCCTGTACACCGCGCCGTCGACGTTGCCGTTCCCCGCCGTGGTCACGGTGGCCGCGACGCACACCGATGACAGCAGCGCCAACGCGTCGGCATTGGTCACGATCGTGCCGCCCCAGCCGCTCTTTCTTGCGTCGCGGGGCGTCGCCGTCGCGATGGGGGCGCCCGCGCTCACGGTCGACAAGAGCGTGACGGCATCCGTCAGCGTCGGCGGCGTGGCGGGGGGCGGAGCCGCCTTCGGCGCGGCGGTGCCGGTGAGCGTCCGCCTCGCGGCGATCCCACAGGCCTTCGCTGTCGGCCATCCCGTATCCGTGTCCCTGGCCCCGGTCGTTACCGCCGTCGCCCCCGTCGGCGCGCCCGCGGGAAGCACGGGGATCGAGATCACGATCACCGGCTCGGGATTCACTGATGCCACGGCAATCTCGTTTCAGCGCAACGGCGTGATGGATCCGGATGTCACGGCCGCTCACCTTCTCGTAAACGACGAAGGCACCGAGGCCATCGTCGAGGTCTCCGTGGCCCCCGACGCCGCCCCCGGCCTGCGCGTCGTCCGCGTCACGACGCCCGTCGGCATTTCGACCGCCGTGTCCACCAACGGCAACCTCTTCTCGATTCCCTGAGCATCGGTCAAGGAGGCGACTCATGCATCGGCTCGTCACGTTCGCGATCATCGCCTGCGCCGGCATGTGGGCCTCGGACGGCAACGCGAGTACCGGCGCCGATGGCCCCTTCACCCCCGCCTCGAGCACGACGCTGGCGCTTCCGCCCTCCGGTGTGTTCAATTTCACGACGATCAACATTCCCGCGGGCGTCACCGTGCGCTTCACCCGCAACGCCACCAATACCCCCGTCACGCTGCTGGCAAGCGGCAACGTCACGATCGCAGGCGTGCTCGATGTCAGTGGCGGGCCGGGCGGCAACGGCGCCGGCAGCGTGACGTCCCTGGCCGCGAACGCGGGCGCGGGCGGCCCGGGCGGCTTCGACGGCGGTGCCGGCACGAACGGCATCGCGAGCACCATTGGCGGTACTGGCCTCGGCCCCGGCGGCGGCAACGGCAGCGCGGGAAGCGGTGGTGGCGGTGGCTTCGGTGCGGCGGGCGTGAACGCTCCCTCCGGTGGCGGCGCCGGCGGCGCGGTCTACGGCACGGAGGCGCTGTTGCCGATGATCGGCGGCTCCGGCGGCGCCGGTGGTGGCGCGGCATTCGGAGCGACCGGCGCCGGCGGCGGCGGGGGTGGTGGCGCGCTCGTGATCGCCACGTCCGCGAACATCCAGCTCACGGGCGTGATCCTGGCGCGTGGCGGCAGCGGGGGCGGGGGGTTCGGGCCCGGTGGCGGCGGCAGCGGCGGTGCCGTGCGCCTCGTCGCGAGCAGCACGTCGGGCACGAACGGCTCCATCGACGTCCGCGGCGGCGCGCCGGGCGCGATCCCGGGCATCGCCAACGGCGGCGCGGGCGGCCCCGGACGCGTGCGCATCGAAGCCGTCTCCCAGGGCGCGGCGATCAACTTCAACACGGTGCCACCCTCGGCGGCGCTGCCGACGAGCGTGGCGCTGCCCGATACGCCGACCCTCACCATCGTCGCCGTGGGCGGGATCAGCGCACCGCCCGCGCCCGGCGCATCGTACGCGACGCCGGACGTCGTCCTGCCCGCGACGACGACGAATCCGGTGAGCGTCGCCATCGCCGGCGCCAACGTGCCGCCGGGCACTGCCGTCAGCGTGCGTGTCGTCGGCCAGACGGGTGGCGCGACGTCGACCACCGCCACGCTGGCGGGCAGCCTGGCCTCGTCGACGGCGAGCGCGAGCGTGACGGTGCCCACGAATCGTCCGTGCGTCATCAGCGCGTCGGTCACCTTCGCGCTCAGCGCCGCCGCCGGCACCGGCCCCGTGTTCGTCGAAGGCGAAGAGGTCGAGGCCGTCCGCGTCTCCGCCAGCTACGGTGGCGTCTCGGAGCTGACCTACATCACGCGGTCGGGCCGCGAGATCGTGATCGCCGGGCGATAGCTGGTGCGGTCATTCACCCTCGTCGGGTTCATCCTCGTATGCGGCGTCGCGGAGGCGGCTCCGCTCCCGGTACAGCAGTGTGCGGTCTGCCACCGCGGCATCGAGGACGCGCACCCGAAGAAGACGCTCGCCTGCACGACGTGCCACAAGGGCGACGCCGCCGCCACGACGCCCGACAAGGCGCACGCCGGCATGTACGCCAATCCCAGCGATCTCCGTGTCGCCGAGCAGACGTGTGGGGCGTGCCATGCGGCCATCACGAAGAAAGTGAAGTCGTCGATCATGGCGCACCGCTCCGGAACGCAGAGCGGCTCACTCTTCCCCAACGGCCTGCAGGCCACGCGCGAGAACGTCACGTTCTCGATGGCGCCCGAGCCGACCGCGCCGGGGGTCAAGCTTCCCAAGGGCCATCCCCTGCCCGCCGGCGCCGTCGCCCGGCTCGACCCGCTGCCCACGTTCAAGGAGAGCGGCAACGTCTTCTTCGATCTGCTGCGCAAGGAGTGCACGTCGTGTCATCTGTGGACGCAGGCGAAATCGATCAAGGGCAACTTCCGCGGCACCGGCTGCGCCGCCTGCCACATGACGTACGGCGAGGACGGCAAGTCAGTCGGCGGCGACGTCGCGATGTCCAGGCACAAGACCGGCCGGCCTCGGCGCCACGTGCTGACGAAGGCCGTGCCCGTCACCCAGTGCGCGACGTGTCACAACGGCGGCTCCCGCGCCGCCATGAACTTCCGCGGCATGATGGAAGCGCCCGCGGAAGGGCGGCAGACCTTCACCTACGACCAGGATCTGCTGCACGGCCATTCCTACTCGCAGCAGACCGCGGACATCCACTTCACGCGTGGCATGGCCTGCATCGACTGCCACACCGAGCGCGAGATGCACGGTGACGGCCAGATCTACGCCAAGCGCCACTACGAGGTCGAGGTGCGCTGCGAGTCCTGCCACGGCACGCCCGACAAGGTGGCGACCGGCGTCACCGCCCAGGGCCGAAAGCTGCGCAACGTCTTCGTCGCCGCCGCGCCGAATCCGACGGGCCTCGTCACGCTGGTGGGCAAGCTCACGGGCACGACGCACGTCGTCCCGCAGCTGGCCACGCTGTCAGCGCAGCCGCCGGGCCACGAGCCGACGCACTTGAAGAAGACGGAGTGCTTCACCTGCCATACCGCGTGGGCGCCGACCTGCTACGGATGCCACATCAAGATGGACTACACGGCGTACACCAATCCCGTCAACGTCGCCTTCGACAACCTCGCCAACGAGC
Organism: uncultured bacterium; assembly: GCA_964419375.1. Lineage (GTDB taxonomy): Bacteria > Methylomirabilota > Methylomirabilia > Rokubacteriales > CSP1-6 > JBBDXO01. The sequence goes on along the minus strand of CAYQQT010000050.1, from coordinate 4,310 downwards.
ACTCCAAGCAAGGTTGGTTCCGCCTCACCGCCGGCGTGCGTTTCGCCGACCCCGAGCCGGTGCTGGGCCTCAACTGGCGCGGCAAGGTGGTGCCCTTCGTCTCGCGCGCCCAGCCGCTCTTCAGCTACGTGAACCCGGCGGGCGTGCTGGAGTACGACTTCAAGAAGCTCGGCTTCGCGCACAACCCGATCGTGCCCCACACGGTCGTGAAGCAAGCGCGCTCGTGTGAGAGCTGCCACGGCAACCCGCGCGCCCTCGGCCTCGGCGCCTTCACGAGCAAGGAGCATCCGAAACTCGAGGAGTTCAAGCAGCCCGCCGACTACCGGTGGGACCGCATCGTGGACGAAGAGGGCCGCCCGCTGCAGGCCACCACCGTGGACGGCGCCCGCCCCCTGAACCGCGAGGAGATGGACCGGATCCGCGCCGCGCCATTCAAGACGCCCTATGGAGCGCCCACGCCGCGAGCAGGAGCGAGCAAGCAATGAAACGTCTCTGGACGATGGCCGCGGTGCTGCTCGCCTCGGCGGCGCTGCTCGCCCCGCTTGCGTGTGCCGATCAGCCGATCACCGCGCTGGCACCCTTCGACACGATGCTCGACGGGCGCCACGAGCTGGTCGGTGTCGCGGTCAGCGCGGACGGCATCCGCTACGTGTCCGATCGTCGCGCCGGCATCGTCTATCGCATCGATGCGAGCGGAGCGCTCACCGTGGCGGCGGCGAACCTGGATCGCCCTGCCGGCCTTGCGCTCGACCCCCAGGGCGGCCTGCTGATTGTCGAAGAGCGCGCGGGACGGATCCGCCGCCTCCAGGCCGGCACGCTGACCGTGGTCGCCGCCGGCCTGAACAGGCCGCGCTGGATCGCCCCCGCGGGCGACGGCGCGTTCTACCTGAGCGTCGATCGCGGGCACGAATCCGAGCGCCACGATCACCACGACGGCGGCGAGATCATCCGCCTCGCAACTGACGGCACTGTCACCGTGGTCGCCACCGGGATCAACCACGTGGAAGGGCTGGCGCGCCTGAACGGCCATCTGCTCGCCGCCAGCCGAGGCCTGGCGAGCCGTCTCAGGCCCGCCGGGACGCTGCTGCGCTACCCCGTGCTCGCCGACGGCAGTCTCGGCGCGCCTGTCACATGGGTCGCCACCGGCCTGAAGCAGCCGATGGGGCTGGCGGCCGACGCGCTCGCCGCCGTGTACGTCACGTCGAAGCACCTGACGCTCGAGGAGGATCGCGCGCACCGTGCCATCGGCAAGGTGCACCCCGACGCTCACGTCACCGACTTTGCCGCACACCTGTCCGATCCGCGCGGGCTGGCGTTCGGGCCCGACGGCGCGCTGTACGTGGCCGACGGCCACTCCGGCCGCCTCCTGCGCTTCGTCCCGCCCCCGGCGCCGACCCTCGATCCGCTCGTTGCGGCCACGAACCAGCCCACCGTAACGGTGAGCGGGACCACCGAGGTCAGCGCGCGCGTGGATATCTTCGTCAACGAGGCCACGATCCCCGCCACGGTCGCGTCGGGGGCCACGGGCGCGTTCACCGCGTCTGCCGCGTTGACCGAAAACTCGGACAATAGCCTGGAGGTGTTCGCCACCGCCCACGCGGGCCATGGGTTGACCTCGTCGCCGGCGGTTGCCTCGATCGCGCACGACGACGTCGCTCCCGAGGCGATCTTCCAGGCCCCGCTCGCGGGCGCTTACGTGCGTCAGATCATCACCGTGCAGGCGCGGGCGAGCGATGGCGATGGCGCGATCGCTAGTGTGACGCTGCGGGCCGCCGGGCAGCCACTGGCCGCGGCGGTCGCGCCACAACCACCCGCCCCGTCCGTGACGGCCACCGCGTCATGGGATTCTACGACGACCGCGGATGGTGGCCAGACGCTGGTCGCCGATGTCGTCGATCACGCCGGCAACACGCACTCCGTCACCCGAGCCGTGATCGTGGACAACACGCCGCCGGAGACGCAGATCACGGGCGGCGACACGGACGATGCGTCCGCCACCTTCGCATTTGCGGGCCACGACAACCTGACGCCGGCCGGCAGCCTCGTGTTCGCCTGGCGCCTCGACGGCGGCGCGTACAGCGCGTTTGCCGACGCGACGAGCGCGACGTTGACGCGCCTCACGGAAGGCACGCACGCCTTCGAGGTCAGGGCGCGAGACCTGGCGGGCAACGAGGATCCGACACCGGCGACACGGACCTTCACCGTGCTTTCCGGCCCTGCGATCACCGCCGTGACTCCGGCGAGCGGCTCCATCGGCGCCTTCGTGACCATCACGGGCCGCAATTTCGAGCCGGGCGCGACCGTGAGCTTCAACGGCGTGGCGGCGGTCGTGCGCACGGTGACGCCGACGACGATCACGACGACGGTCCCGATCGGGGCGACCACGGGGCCCCTCGCCGTGACGTCGTCCCGCGGAACGGCGACGCATCCGTTCACCGTCACCACCACGGCCGACTTCACGATTGCCGCGGCGCCGGCTACCGTGCGGGCGATCGCGGGTGATGAGGCTGCCGTCACGATCTCGGTCGGAGGCGGCGGAACCTTCACCAGCCTCGCGACGCTCGCCGTGTCGCCGACGGGGACCGGCATCACGCCCCGTTTCGGATCCGGCTTCGTGGCGCCGGGCGCGGCCACATCGCTGACTCTGAGCGTGGCGGGCACCGCGGCGCCGGGGATCTACCCGTTCACGGTCCTCGGCGAGGCCCAGGTCGACGGCCGCACGCTGGTGCGGACCGCCAGCGTCGCCCTCGAGGTCCTCCCCCCCGACACGCTCGCGGTGACCGGCAGGGTGCTGACGGCGGAGTCCATTCCCCGCCCGATCCCGGGCGTCACGGTCGCGCTCGGTACCGGGTTCAATGTCACCGACGCCGGCGGAAACTTCGTCGTCCTGTCGCCCGCGACGGGGCCGAACATGCTTCTGCTCGACGGCCGCACGGCGGGTACTCCGCAGGCCCAGTTCCCGGTCGTCGAGGTCCAGGTCGACGTCCGCACAAGCGGTCCCACGCGCCTGCCGTTCATCGTCTACCTGCCGATCCTGGACAACACGAATCCGATCAACCTGCCGCTGGATGCCTCCGGCTTCGTCACCCAGGAGGTGCACGGCACCACCCCGCTCATCCCCGGCCTCGTTGTGACCATTCCAGCAGGAACGCGGATCATCGGGCCCGACGGCAACCCGGTCAGTCAGCTCGTGATCACGCCCGTACCCGTCGACCGCACGCCGATGCCGTTCCCCGATGGCGTGGTGCCGTCGCTGCTCTTCGCCATCAATCCCGGCGGCTCAGCGCCGTCAAAGGCGCTGCCCATCACGTTCCCGAACTTGACGAAGGCGCCGCCGGGCGCCTCCGCCGATCTGTGGTACTTCGATCTCGTCGCGGGCGCGTGGACGGTGTGGGGAACGGGTACCGTGACGGCGGACGGCACGCAGATCGCCAGCGATCCCGGTTATGGCTTGCCGCGCCTGGCGTGGCACTTCGCGTTCACCATCTCGACCTCCGATGAGGTGCGCGCGCGCCACGCCAAGGGTGGCGAGCCGGTGGATCTGGTCACGGGGCGATTTATCGTCGACAAGACGGACCTCGTGCTGCCCGCGCGCATCCCGATCACCATCCAGCGCAGCTACCGCAGCGAGAGCTCCACGAAGGGCCTCTTCGGCATCGGCTGGAACCTCGGCGTGTACGACAGCACCATCGCGCGGGTGGGCCAGGGCCCCAGCCTCACGCTGATCCTGGCCGATCAGAGCTCTTACCTGCTCACGCCCCTCGGCACCGAGTGGCGAAACACGGGCGAACCGTTTCTGCGCGGCGCCGTCGTCACCGCCCTCCCCGGCGACTTCAACTTCCAGATCCGCTACAAGGACGGCACCGTCCATCGCTACGAGCGCATCCAGGGCTTCCTGGCCGCCGCGCTCGTCTCGATCACCGATCGCAACGGCAACACGCTCACCATCACGCGGGCCAGCGGCCTCTTCGTGCGGCGCATCACGCAGATCGTTGAGCCCGCGGGCCGCGCCACGAGCTTCGCGTACGACGCCGCCGATCGCATCACCTCGATCACCGATCCCCTCAACCGGGTCGTGCGCTACGCCTACGACGCGGGCGGTCGCCTCGACACAGTGACGGACGCGGCGGGCGGAGTCACGCGGTACACCTACGATGCCGGACACCGCATCCTGACCGTCACCGACGCGCGCGGCATCACCTATCTATCGAACGAATACGACGTCGCGGGCCGGGTCGTCCGCCAGACGCAGGCCGATGGCGGCGTGTGGCGGTTCGGCTACGTCGTCCCCGCGCCACCTGCCGCGTCCC
>CAYQQT010000049.1:0-12642 GCA_964419375.1 uncultured bacterium | reverse complement strand
CGCACGCGCGCCAGTGGGCGCTGCCGGGCGGCCGCATCGACGCGGGGGAGACGGCCGAGCGCGCCGCCCTCCGCGAGCTGCACGAGGAGCTCGGCCTCGCCCTCGACGAGGGCGCGGTCCTCGGCGTGCTCGACGACTACGGCACGCGCTCGGGCTATATCATCACGCCGGTGGTGGTGTGGGCGGGTGGCGATGAGCCGGTGGAGCTCACACCCAATCCCGAGGAGGTGGCCGCCGTCTTCCGCGTGCCCGTGAGCGACCTCGACCATCCCGACGTGCCGCGGCTCATCAGCATTCCCGAGAGCGACCGGCCCGTCATCCAGGTGCCGATCCTGTCCACGCTCGTGCACGCGCCCACCGCGGCCGTGATCTTCCAGCTCCGGGAGGTCGTGCTCCACGGCCGTCCCACGCGTGTCGACCACTTCGAGCAGCCCGTCTGGGCCTGGGGGTAAGCATGACCTTCACCATTCTCGACGAGGGACGCGCGGTGGTGGTGCCCGCCACCATCGATGGCGGGCGCGTGCGCGTGCCCGCGGAGGCGGTGCACACCGCGCTCGGCTGGGAGTTTCACGGCGGCCAGCTCTGCAGCGACAGCATGTGCGTGCCGGTGGCGGATGCCGCCGCGCTCGCCGACGAGCGCGGCATCGATCTCGCCGCGCTGGCGGCCGCCCTGGACCGGCCGCTCGCGCTCGACGTGGCGGAGTCGGCGGCGTACCTGGGCGTGTCCGCGCACGAGCGCGCGCAGGCGCTGGGGTCGCTGGAAGCGCCGGACTTCACGCTGCCCGATCTCGCGGGGCGGCTGCACTCGCTCTCCGAGCATCGCGGCAAGAAGGTGCTGCTCGTCGCTTACGCCTCCTGGTGAGGGTGCCGCCTCGACCTGCCGGTGTGGCAGGCCATGTACGAGGAGCTGAAGGGCTTCGGCTTCACCGTGATCACGGTCGCCCTCGACAAGAGCGCGGAGGACGCGCGGCCGTGGATCGAGGCGGCGCGCCCCGCGCACCCGTCGCTGATCGACACGCGCCACGCGCTCGCCGAGCTCTACAACATCGTCAACGTTCCCACCGTGCTGTGGATCGACGAGAAGGGACGCATCGTGCGGCCCCACGACGTCGCTTTCGGCACCGACACCTACAAGCAGATCACGGGTCTCACCGCGGAGATCCATCTCAACGCGCTCCGCAGGTGGGTGCGCGGGGAGGGCGGGGGCTTCGCGCCCAAGGAGGCGCGCGCGCTGCTGCCCGTCCCCACCGCGTCCGATCAGCAGGCGCGCGCCGAGTTCGGGCTCGCGGAGTGGCTCTTCCAGCAGTCGAGGAAGGCCGCCGCCGAGCGCCATTTCGTGAAGGCGGGCGAGCTGGCCCCGCATGACTTCACCATCCGGCGCGGCAGCATGCCCATGCGCGGCATCGATCCCATGGGCCCGCAGTTCCGCGAGATGCTGGCGGCGTGGGTGGGCGGCGGCCAGCCGTACTACAAGCCGCTGCCGGACACGCGTGGCTAAAGCGCTGCTGTTCGTGTGCCACGCCAACACCGCCCGCAGCGTGATGGCGCAGCTGCTCCTCGACCGCATGCTCGCCGCGCGCGGCGCCGGCGATCGCGTGCGCGTGCGCTCGGCGGGGGTGGCGCCGTGGGCGCGTGACGGCATGATCGCCTCCCTCGACGCGCGTTTGGCGCTCAAGGAGGACGGTCTCCTCGTGGCCGAGGATGCGGTCGTCTCCACCGCGCTCCGGGCTCACCCCGACCTCATTACGGGCGCCGACCTCATCGTGACCATGACGGTGGAGCAGAAGCGCATCGTGGGCGAGCTGGCGGCGGCGGGCGCGCCCACCGTCGTCACGCTGCGCGAGCTCGCGGGCGAGGCGGGGGACATCGGCGACCCCGCGGGGCAGGGCGAGGACACCTTCCGCGCCTGCCGCGACGAGATCAAGCGCTGCCTGGAGAAGGCCATCGACCGGGTGCTCGGCGAAGCGGAGTGATGCCGCTGATTCCGGCTAGAATGCGGTCATGCCTCCGCTGATGCCGCGCGGCCGGCTCTTTCGCAAGTACGTCGTCGTCTTCGTGGGACTGGTGAGCGGCGCCCTCCTCGCGAGCGGCGCGCTCGAGCTCTACTTCTCCTACCAGGAGAACCAGGCGGCGCTCGTCAGCCTGCAGCGCGAGAAGGCGGCGGCCGCCGCCGCGCAGATCGAGAGCTTCGTCAAGGAGATCGAGCGGCAGATCGGCTGGACGACGCAGCCGCAGCTCGTGCCCGCGCCCGGCGCCATCGAGCAGCGACGGGTCGACTTCCTCCGCCTCCTGCGCCAGGTGCCCGCCATCACCGAGCTCAGCTACCTCGATGCGGCGGGCAAGGAGCAGCTGCGCGTGTCGCGCCTGGCGATGGACGTGGCGGGGAGCGGCACCGACTTCTCCACGGACCCCAAGTTCCAGCAGGCGCGCGCGGCACGGACGTATTACGGCCCGGTGTACTTCCGCAAGGAGTCGGAGCCGTACATGAGCATCGCGATGGCGCAGACGGGCGGGGGTGGCGTCATCGTGGCGGAGGTGAATCTCAAGTTCATCTGGGACGTGGTCTCCCGCATCAAGATCGGCACCGCCGGCCGTGCCTACGTGGTGGACGGGGCGGGGGCGCTGGTGGCCCATCCCGACATCAGCCTCGTGCTGCAGAAGACGAACATGGCCGCTCTCGACCAGGTCACGGCGGCGATCTTCCGCGGCAGGGGCGGCGGTGGCGCCGCCGCTGTGCCCATCGCGCGCGACCTCCAGGGGCATCGCGTGCTCACCGCGCACGCCGACATCCCGTCGCTGCGCTGGTTCGTGTTTGCCGAACAGCCCCTCGGGGAGGCGTTCGCGACGCTGCGCGCCTCCATTCAGCGCACGGTCATCCTCATCGTGCTCGGCGTCGCCATGTCCATCGTGGCAAGCCTGATCCTCGCCCGTCGCATGGTGCAGCCCATCCGCGCGCTGCAGGAAGGCGCCGCCAAGATCGGCGCCGGCGAGCTGCGGCAGCGGCTGGAGCTGAAGACGGGCGACGAGATCGAGGTGCTCGCCGAGCAGTTCAACCAGATGACGGAGCAGCTGCAGGAGTCGTACGCCACCCTCGAGCAACGGGTGGACGAGCGTACGCGCGAGCTCACCGAGGCGCTCGAGCAACAGACGGCGACGGGCGAGGTGCTGAGCGTCATTTCCAGCTCCCCCACCAACGTTCAGCCCGTCTTCGACCGAATTCTCGCCAACGCACTGCGCCTCTGCGAGGCGGCGTACGGCGCGGTGTGGAGGTTCGAACACGGCGCCTTCCGTCTCGCCGCCATCAGCTCGGAGGCGCCATTCGCCGACGAAGTGCGCGCGATGGTCGTCCCACCCGGCCCCGAAACGCCGTTGCGACGGGTCGGCCTCGAGCTGGCGCCAGTGCACAGCGCCGACGTCCAGACCGACCCCCGATTCTCGCTGCCCGAAGTCTATCGGCGCGAAGGGATGCGATCCGCTCTCGCCGTGCCGATGCTGAAGGAGGGCGAGCTCGTCGGTGCCCTCAGCTTCCACCGCAAGGAGGTGCGGCCCTTCAGCGACAAGCAAGTTCGCCTCGTGAAGACCTTCGCCGACCAGGCCGTCATCGCCATCGAGAACGTGCGCCTTCTCAACGAGACGCAGGAGAAGACGCGGCAGCTCGAGATCGCCAACGAGCACAAGTCGCAGTTCCTCGCCAACATGTCGCACGAGCTGCGCACGCCCCTCAACGCGGTGATCGGCTTCTCGGAGGTCCTGCTGGAGCGGATGTTCGGCGAGCTGAACGAAAAGCAGGAGGAGTATCTGAACGACATCCTGTCGTCGGGCCGGCACCTGCTGTCGCTCATCAACGACATCCTCGACCTGTCGAAGATCGAGGCGGGGCGCATGGAGCTGGAGGCGGCGGAGTTCGATCTGCCGCAGGCCATCGACAACGCGCTCGTCCTCGTGCGCGAGCGGGCGGCGCGGCACGGCCTCGCGCTCGCCACGGCGGTGGACGCACGGCTGGGCACCGTGCGCGGCGACGAGCGCAAGATCAAGCAGGTTCTCCTGAATCTGCTGTCCAACGCGGTGAAGTTCACGCCCGAGGGCGGCCGCATCCAGGTGCGCGCAGCGCGGGTGGACGGCGCCGCCGAGATCTCCGTCACTGACACCGGGGTGGGTATCGCCCCCGAAGATCAGGAGGCGGTCTTCGAGGAGTTCCGGCAGGTGGGCACCGACTACGCGAAGAAGCGCGAGGGCACCGGCCTCGGCCTCGCGCTCGCGCGGCGGTTCGTCGAGCTGCACGGTGGCCGCATGTGGGTGAAGAGCCAGGTGGGTGAGGGATCCACCTTCACCTTCACCATCCCGGTGGCGTGATGGCGGGCGAGCTCATCCTGATCGTCGAGGACAACGAGAAAAACCGCAAGCTCGTCCGCGACGTGCTCGCCTTCAAGGGCTACCGCCTCGCGGAGGCGGAGACGGGCGAGGAGGGCGTCCGGCTCGCGCGCGAGCTGCGGCCGGCGCTCATCCTCATGGACATCCAGCTCCCGGGCATCAGCGGCATCGAAGCGCTGGCGCAGATCCGCGCCGACGAATCCACGCGCGCGATCCCGGTCCTGGCCGTCACCGCCTCCGCCATGAGCACGGACCGCTCGAAGATCCTCGCGGCGGGCTTCGACGGCTACCAGTCCAAGCCTATCAACGTGAAGGCGTTCCTGGCGGCGGTGCAGGCGGCCCTGCCGCGGCCATGAGCGCGCGCATCCTGGTCGTCGACGACACGCCCGTCAACGTCAAGCTCCTCGCCGATCTCCTCACCGTGAAGGGCTATACGGTGAGCACCGCCGCCAACGGCGTGGAGGCGCTCGAGAGGATCGAGCGCGAGCGCCCCGACCTCGTGCTGCTCGACGTGATGATGCCCGGGCTCAGCGGTTACGAGGTGTGCCGCAAGGTGCGCGACAATCCCGCCACCGCCATGCTCCCCGTGGTCATGGTGACCGCGCTCGATCCCGTGCAGGAGCGCGTGAAGGGCATCGAGGCGGGGGCCGACGATTTCCTCACCAAGCCCATCAACCAGCCCGAGATGCTCGCGCGCGTGCGCTCGCTGCTGCGGGTCAAGGAGCTGTGGGACCGGCTCGCCGACCTCAACGGGACCCTCGAGCGGCGCGTGCAGGAGCAGGTGACGCAGCTGGAGCGGCTGGGCCGTCTCAAGCGGTTCTTCTCGCCCGCGCTCGCGGAAGCCATCCTCAGCGGCGACGCCGAGGATCCGCTCAAGAGCCACCGGCGCGACATCACGGTGGCCTTTCTCGACCTGCGCGGGTTCACCGCCTTCGCGGAGACGGCCGACCCGGAAGAGGTGATGGGCGTGCTGCGCGACTACCACGCGGCCATGGGCCGGATCATCCTCGAGCACGAGGGCACGCTGGAGCGCTTCACCGGCGACGGCATGATGATCTTCTTCAACGACCCCGTGCCGGTGCCGAACGCGCAGGAGCGGGCGGTGCGCATGGCCCTCGCCATGCGTGAGGGCGTGCAGCGTCTCATGGGAGGCTGGCGCAAGCGCGGCTACGACCTCGCCTTCGGCGTGGGCATCGCCCAGGGCTATGCCACCATCGGCGCCATCGGCTTCGAAGGCCGCTGGGACTATGGCGCCATCGGCATCGTCACCAATCTCGCCGCGCGGCTGTGCGGCGAAGCGAAGGCGGGGGAGATCCTCATCTCGCGCCGGCTGTGGGGCGCGGTGGAAGACCTCGTCGAGGTGGAGCCGGTGGGGGAGCTCACGCTCAAGGGCTTCTCGAAGCCGGTGAGCGCCTTCAACGTCCTCCGTGTAAAGCCGGCGTAACGCCCACCCGTCCGGCCACTGGCAGCTTGAGCGCGGGGGCTTTCACGTCGATGCCGAAGGTGAGCCCGAGCACGTTGATCTCCAGCCCCTCCTCCCAGCCCGCGAGAATACCGGCAACCCCGAGGAATGAAAGCTGTAGTCCGCGTCCCGCCGGACTCGGCGCTATCAACGCGCCGCCGGGCAGGAAGTCCTTGCCGATCGCCGTGGGCGGCAGCACCAGGCGCAGCTCGGGGACCGCGCGGCCCACGTGGGCGACGAAGGTGTTGCTGTTCGGTCCCGGCCACGTCCGGTAGGTCGAGGGATACGGATAGGCGGCCACCGCCGCCTCGATTCTCGTGATGAGCGCGTCGACATCAGCGCCACGCACGTCGACGAGCAGCTCCGGCCTGGCCCCGAACCAGTCGTTGTCGGGACCGGTGCGATCGACGCGCACCGCGGGCGCGCCGCGCTCGACGCCCCAGCCGATGACTTCGTAGCGCCGGTACGCCGCCGCCCCCTCGCGCTTGACCGCCACCCACGTGTGGACGCCGAACACTCCGCGCCAGCCCACCGTGCGCGCGGCGTAGACCTGGACCACCGCCTCCCGGGTGATTGCCGGATTTGGCGCCTGCCCCGACGGCTCGCGGCTCGCCTGCCACCAGTTCACGGTGGTGCGCTCGAAGGCCGCGCAGCCGACGAAGGAGAGCAGCGCGAGGATGATCGTCAGCGACCTGCGCGTCACGGCCGCGCGCTCTGCGAGCGGGGGACGATCACCATCTCGCCGAGCACGCCGTAGTGATCGGACGGCCAGAGGGTGCGGCCGTCGGACAAGTGCCGGGGCGCGTTGATGACGACGCGGCTGCTGCGCACCTCGGCCGTGTACTGCGTGCCGGGCACGAGGAACATGAAGTCGACGCGCCGGGAGGCGGTGGGCGCGGGCGCCTCCACGCGCTGCCACACCGTGGCCCCGGTGTCGTCGGGGCGCAACTCGAGCTCCTGGTCCTCGCCGGTGAGACCGGAGGTGGCGCCGCCATGCAGGAGGTTGAAGGTCACGGCGGTGAGCGCGGCAGTGGCGGCGGCCGCCGCTGGGAGGGCCGTGCAGGCGAGCGCCACGGCGGGCGCCAGCCCGATCAGCCCGGACATCGATGCCGCCCCCGGGTGCCCGGCGCTATTGCGGCGGGTAGCGGAACGCCGGGAAGCCGTCGGTCTTCAGCGGGGGGGGGGTGTACCCGGCCCTCTGCGCGGGCGCCTGCGGGCGCCTGCTGCTCGGCGCGGCGGCGGCGCGGGGGGCGGGCTTCTTCGCGGCCGACTTCGCCGCCGTGGGCTTCGAGGGGGCCTTCTTCATCGCCGCCGGCTTGCGCGCGGCAGCCTGCTTCTTCGCGGGAGCACGTTTCTTCATGCCGCGGAATCTACACGAACGCTCCCGCGCGGTCAAACACGCGCCGGCCCGACCTTTTCTTGACACTTCCCCGCGCGGGCACCTAGACCCGCGAGCATCTGATGTCGAGTCTGTGAGGGGAGGTGCGCATGGGATTCCTCGACTTCCTCAAGAAGCAGTTCATCGACATCATCCAGTGGACCGAGGACAGCGACGAGGTTCTCGCCTGGCGCTTCCCCATGCGCGATGCCGAGATCCAGCAGGGCGCCCAGCTCATCGTGCGCGACACGCAGGCCGCGCTCTTCGCGCACCAGGGCAAGGCGGCGGACCTCTTCGGGCCCGGACAGCACACGATCAAGACGCAGAACATCCCGCTGCTCACCGACCTCGCGCACTGGGACAAGCTCTTCGAGTCGCCCTTCAAGAGCGACGTCTACTTCTTCTTCACGCGGCTGCGCATCAACCAGAAGTGGGGGACGTCCAATCCCATCACCATCCGCGACAAGGAGTTCGGCGCCGTCCGCATGCGCGCCTTCGGCATCTACTCCTTCGAGATCACCTCCCCCCAGGTCTTCTTCACCAAGGTGTCGGGCACGCGCGACACCTACACCATCGGCGATCTCGAGGGCCAGCTGCGCAACTCCGTGGTGGCCGTCCTCACCGACCACTTCGGCGAGAGCGGCGTGCCCTTCCTCGACATGGCCGCCAACCAGGTGGAGCTCGGCGCGGCCGTTGCCGACAAGGTGCGCGCCGGCTTCGGCGATCTCGGATTGTCACTCGAGGCCTTCCAGGTGCAGAACGTCTCGCTGCCCGAGGAGCTGCGGAAGCGCCTCGACGAGCGCATCGGCATGGGCATCGTGGGCGACATGACGCGCTACTCCCAGTACCAGACCGCGCAGTCGATCCCGATCGCGGCCGCCAACGAAGACGGCGCCGCGGGCGCCGGCGTCGGTCTCGGCGCGGGCGTGGCGATGGGGCAGGCGATGGGCCAGCCGTATCGACGTGGCGCCCTACGGCCACGCGATGGTCCGGCCCGAGGTCGGCTTCGTGTGCGGGGCCGCGCGACGGGCGGCCGTGGACGCGCTGCGCGGTCCCGTGCACCTCGCCCATTCCGATCTCTCCGGGTTCTCGCTCTTCGAGGAGGCGTACCACTGGGGCAGCCGCGCGGGCGCCCATGCCGCGGCCAACCTTGGTCGCCCCCTTGACGCTTCGATCGTGCGGCCATAGGGTTCCCTTAGTGTCCATCATCCGACGGCCGCCGCCGCCTCCGCCCCCGCCCCGCCCGCGCCCGCGTCCCAAGAAGAAGGTGTCGCCGTACGCGGCGCCCTTCGCGTGGTGGGCTGCGCACCCGTGGATCGTGGTGTGGATGTGCGTCTTCCTGTCACCGTTCGTGGTCGTCCTCCTGCGCCTGCTCGATGACGCGGGGCACCGAGGGATGGTGGCGCCACTGCAGTGGCTCGCCGTCGGTGTCCTCGTCGTCGCCCTCGTGCTGGGCGTGGCCGTCACCTCGCGCCGGTCCGTCGTGCGGGCGGTGAGCGGCCTCGCCTTCGCCATCGCCGGTCTGCTGCTCCTGGTCCTGCCCACTACGAACGTCGTGCTCGGGCGCACGGCGTGCCCGCCGCGCGCGGGCCAGGAGCTGGGGCTGAGCACCGCCCTCGCCGTCGTGGAAGCGTGGCGCAAGGGCGAGGCGGGCGACGCGGTATGGAGCGGCGGCGAGGCATCGCCTGCGTGGAGGGAGCAGGTGCGCATTTTGCGCCTGGAAGACTTCCGCCTCGTCGATTCCGGCTGCTGGGAGCGCGTGGCACCCGTGCGGGCGTCGCCCACGTGGCACGAGTTCCGCGTGACCGTGCGCGAGGGCACGTTCGCGCCACTCTCGAAGATCCTGCTCGTGCACGTCGCGGCCGACGGCGCGGCCTGGAAGGTGACCGGGGTCGACGGGCCCCTTCCGTGAGCGACTTCGGCGATATCGAGCGCTTCGCGCGCTCCCACGCGGCGTGCGGCGGCATCACGCCGAATGCCACCACGCAGACGGGCGGCGGCTACCTGCTCACGCTGACGTGCGCGTGCGGCGCCGCCATGGACCGGTGGATCACGCCCGAGGAAGCCAAGCTCCCTCTGCCGCTGAGCGCGCCGCCGTGCGCTGACGCGTCGCCCGCGCTGCCGAAGGGGCCTGCGGCGGCGAGGGCGCCTGAAAAGCCGAAGGCGCCCGCGCCGAGCGGCGACCTGCAGGAAGCGCTGAGGCAGGCGTTGGAGGCGGAGGAGGCGGCCGATTCGAAGGCCCGCCCGGCGCCCGCCGCCTCGCGATCGCCCAGCCCGGACCTCGACGAGGCGCTCCGCCTGGCGATCGAAGCAGAGCCGCCTGCCGCGAAGCCGGCGGCGGCGCCGGCCCGCCCGCGAGAGCGTCCCGTCCCGCCGCGCCTGAATCTCGACGCCGCCATGAAGCGCGCGATGGACTCGCAGACCGCGGCGCGCGCCGCCCCGCGCCCCACCACGTCGCGCTTCTGGTTCGGCGCGGTCGTGGTCGTGCTCGTGATCGGCGGCGTGGTGTTGTGGCTTGGATTGCAGGCGCTCGACGAGGACGCGCGGCTGGAGTCCCGGACGGCCGCGCCCACGGCGGTGGCGCCGCCCCCCGCGTCGGAGGTCGAGCGCGCGGCGTTCGCCGACGCGCTCCGCGCGCTGAAGGACATCCAGGCGGTGAGCACGCCCACGGTGCCGTACCCCGTGTACTCGAGCCGCGTGGCGTTCGCCAAGGCCGACGTCAACCGGTACCTGGGCGTGGCGGCCGCGCCGGAGCTGAAGGCGGGCGTGCGCGACACGATGGAGCTGCACGTGCTCGCCGCCGCCGCGTGGAGGGCGCGCACGCTGGACAGCAAGGAAATGTGGGAAGCCCTCGGCCAGGACCCGGCCATCGACCTCTGCCCCTCCGCTCGGCGGGTGATCGACTTCGCGGAGACCCCGGGCGGCCAGTCGCGCGCGCACGCGCGCGGCCTCAGCGTCGCCGTCGCCATCCCGCTGCTGTGGGAGTGCGCGGGCGCGCGCCTCAACGGCCTCGATCGCTGAGGCTGCCGCCGCGGGCGAGGCGCCGCAGCGCGGCGCCCGTCACCCGCGTGAGGATCCATTCCTTGCGAAGCCGCGCGCCCAGCCGCTCGTAGAAGCGGATGGCGGGGCGGTTCCAGTCGAGCACGGCCCACTCCATGCGCCCGCAGCCACGCCGTACGGCGAGGCGCGCGAGGGCGGCCAGAAGCGCGCGCCCCGCCCCCTCGCCGCGCGCGGCGGGCACGACGAAGAGGTCTTCGAGGTAGAGCGTGGGCTTGCCCATGAACGTCGAGTACGTGAAGAAGTAGAGCGCGAAGCCGATGGGCTCGCCGCGGCGCCGGCAGATGAGCGTCTCGAAGTACCGGCGCCGGCCGAAGCCGTCGCGGCGGATGGCGCGCGCGGTGGCCTTCATCTGCGCGGCGAGGCGCTCGTACCGGGCGAGCCCGCGGATGAGCGCCACGATGGTGGGCACGTCGCGCGCCGTGCCGCGCCGCACGGTGAGGGCGGTGGTGGCCATTGTGCTCAGGCGGCGATGGCGAGTAGCGTCTCGGTGTAGGCGCGCACGCCCGCCCGTAGATTCTCGAGGGAGACGCGCTCGTCGTTGCCGTGCACCCGGGTCCACTCGCCCGCGTCGAGGACGAATGGGCTCCAGCCGTAGCCGGAGAGCCCGCAGCGGCGGAACACCCAGTTGTCGGTGAATCCGGTGAGGATGTCGGGCGCCACCACCGCCCCCGGTACGCGCGCGCGCAGCGTGTCGGCGATGACCTTGTACATCTCCGTGTCCGGCGCCGAGAGGTTGGCGATCTTCGGCGGGCGGATGAACTCCACCGTCACGTGCTCGTCGCTCACCACGCGGCGCACCCAGGCGAGGATCTCGTCCGGGTCCTCGCCCGCCAGCATGCGGCAATCCACCTCGGCGCTCGCTTCGGGCGGGATGACGTTGAGCTTCTCGCTGCCCTTCAGCATGTTGGCGGCGAAGGTGGTGCGCACCTTCGCGGCGTACAGGCGGTTCGCGAAGAAGCGCGCGCGGAAGGCGGCGTCGCGCAGCGAGCCCGCGAGGTCGTCGAAGCCGGCGCCCTCGTCCCCGGGTAGCACGCTGCCGAGGCGCGCGAAGAACTCCTGGATCTCGGGCAGCACCCGCGGAGGGCGCTCCGCGGCGAGCAGCCGTCCGAGGGCGCGGATGAGGCGATGGGGCGCGGTGTCGGGCCACGGCATGGAGCCGTGCCCCGGGCTACTGCGCGCGGTGAAGCGCAGGGGCAGCCCGGTCTTCTCGGAGATGACGATGGACGCCAGCGGCGCGCGATAGCCGTGCTCGACGTCGATGCCGCCCAGCTCGGAGAGCGCGTACTCGGCGCCCGCGAGCCAGTGGCGGTGATGGTCGGCCACGAACTGCGCGCCGAACTGGCTGCCCGCCTCCTCATCCGCCGTGCCGAGGAAGATGAGGTCGCGCTTGAGCGGCACCCGCGCCCGCTTGATGGCGAGCAGCGCCGCCAGCTGGAGGATGCCGGTGGACTTCATGTCGAGGGCGCCGCGCCCGTAGAGAAAGCCGTTCTCGATGACGCCGCCGAAGGGATCGACGCTCCAGTACCGGCGGTCCGCGTACACGACGTCGATGTGATGGTGGAGGACGATCCCTCCCAGCGCGCCGTCGCCGCCCAGCCGCGCCACGAGGTTCGCGCGGCCGGGCGCCGACTCCACCGTCTCGCTCTTGATCCCGTCGCGGGCGAGGACCTCGGCGAGAAAGCGCGCGCCGTCCACCTCGTTGCCGGGCGGGTTCGTCGTGTCGATCCTCAGATAGCGGCGAAGGAGATCGACGGTCTCTTCCCCGAGCGCGGTCCAGTCAATCATGGCGCCATTCTAGTGCATGGGGGGCCGCGGACGGGCCCCCCAAGCCCCCCGGACGCTCGGCAGCGCCCCGGCAAAGCCGTGGCGCTCCTCGATTGATTAGCGCTATCGGGCGTCGGGGGATTGGGGGCCCTTCGAGGCCCCCATGGAGATCAATCTCGGCGACGGGTCGCCGATGTGGACGTGGGCGCTGGTGGCGGCGCCGGGGACGGGGCCGCGGAAGGCGAGGTAGGACACGCCGCGCTCGCGAAGCCATCCCATGAGCGCCTGCCCTTCGGGGCTGTCGGGATGGACGGCGACGTCGATGGCGTGGCGATGATCGAAGCCGAGGCGGTCATGCAGCGGCGTCTGGCCGAAGGCGCTCACGGGCAGGGGCCGGCCGAAGCGGTCGGAGAAGAGGCGGCTGATCGTGGGAGCCATCACCAGCGACCACTCGCGGTCGCCGGCGTGACGGACGAGCGTCGGCGTCACCTGCGTCTCGCCGCGCGGCGCGGGCGGCAACGCGGCGAGCTGGCGCTCGGCTTCGGCCTCCACCACCAGCATGTCGGCCTCCGCGATCGACGCGCGCGTGCGCGCGACCGCCTCCGCC
>CAYQQT010000048.1:0-12694 GCA_964419375.1 uncultured bacterium | reverse complement strand
GGCACGGGGCCGCCGGCCGGGCGCCGCCCCGCGAGCAGCGAGCGCAGCTCCTCGAGCGAGGGGCGGTGCGTCTTCACGACGTGGTCGGCGATCTCGTGCAGCGACCACTCCCCTGCCCACGCCACGCGCGCGGCGCGCCCGGCATCGACGGACTCCAGGAAGGTCTCCAGCCGCTCGAAGGCCTGCCCGACGCGCTTGCGAAGAGACTCGAGCGGCGCCGAGGTGCCGTTGGCGTGCAGGTACTCGCGCGCCTTGCGCTGCGCCTCTGCCAGCGCCTCCGGCGTGACACCGGCGCTCACGGGTGGCGGCCTCGGACGATGGCCATGCGTGGCCCTCCTCTCACGTGCGGGCGCGGCGGCGCTCGGCGGCGCGCTCCGCTTCCAGGCGCTCCAGCGCCACCTCGGAATGGTCGGCGAACGTCATGGCGGCGGCGATCGCCCGGTGCCCGGCGCGCTCGGCGATGAGCGTATGCATCGTCTGCGCGATGCGCCGGTACGAGGGATGTCCCTGCGGCGCCGAGCGCAGCTCGATGAGGTGCATCGCCTCCCGCGCGTTCATCTCCATGTAGAAGCGGACGCGGAAGGCCATGCACACCGCGTAGGCGGCCGCCTCGCGCAGGCCCGCCGCCATGACGGCGTCGTGGAGCGCCGCAGAATCGTCGAGCGCGCGGTCCCATTCGTCGCGCGCGCCCGCCTCGTCGATCGCCTCCGGCGTCACGGAGCCGTGGCGCGGCGACAGCGGCTGCCACTCCAGCGTGAGCAGGCGGTGACGCTGCAGGTCGCGGAAGGCGCCGTAGTCGCCGAGCACGTCGAATCGGTAGGACGTGCGCTCGAAGGCGCGACCGGGACGGTGGCGGCGGTTACCACGAGTGCCCACGTACGCGGTGAGCACGGCCGCGCGCTCGGCGTCCGTCATGCGACGCACGACGGCCAGGAGCTGATCGTCGGGGAGCGCGGAGGCCGCGTAGAGCGCCGCCGCCACCACCTTGATCTCGCCGTCGGGATCGAAATCGGTCAGCGTGACCTCGTCGCGCGGCTCCGGGGCGGCGGCGGCGAGCAGGCGCCCCGCCGCGTGCCGGGTCGCCTGCCGGGTGGCGGCGAAGTACGCGGACCATGCCCCGCCGCGGTCCGGGACGTCGACACGGCGCAGGAAGGCGGGAATGACCTTGCGCAGCTCGAGCAGCATGAGGTCCGCGTACGCGCGCGCCTCCGCGAGCGGGTGCGCGCGCATGCGCAGCAGCAGCGCCTCGTAGGCCTGGCCCGTACCGTAGATGCCGACGTTCGAGATCGTGGCCGCGGGCAGCATGCCGCGCAGGGTGTCGAGCGCCTTGGCGCGGATGGTCATCCGGTACACGGCCTCGGACTCTCCGCCCTCGCGCGGGAACTTCGCCTCGAAGAAGGCGCGCAGCTTCGGCAGCCACGCCCGGTACGTGTCGAAGATGCGGTCCAGCGTGGCGACGTAACGCTCGCGGAGGGCGCCCGCCAGCTCGTCGGGAACGTGATAGCGATACCGTCCGCCCGGGCGGTCGTCGTACGGGATGTAGCGTGTCGATTGCTCGAGGTACGCCATGAGGCGGCCCCACTCGAGGATCTTGGTGAGGATGTTGGAGGCGCCCTCGCACGCGAGGTGGACGCCGCCGAGCTGCGCCACGGAGTCGTCGCCGTACTCGACGAAGACCCGCTCGTAGAGCTGCTCCGCGCGCCGGGTGTCGAAGTCCGCGCGCGGTGGCGGCACCATTCCCTCCGCGGACAGGAACTCGTCGAGAAACAGCCGGCGCAGCGACTTCGGCGAGCGCGAGTAGCGCGCGAAGAGGGCGCCCTTGACGACCTCGGGCAGGTTGACGAGGGCGAAGACGGGGCCGTCCAGGTTCGTGAAGTACGGCGCGAGCGCGGCCCGCTCGGCGGCGGTGAATTCGTTGCTCATTGCTGCCGCAATCTTACCGCGGTGCCGGCCGCGCCGCCGGGGAAGCGGTGCTCCTCCCACGGCGGTGGGCCGACGACGCGACTATTTGATGGCGATGGGGTTGATGATGGCCTGCACGGCGCCGGTGATTCTCGACGGGCCGAGCGTGAACAGGAACTCCCACGCCTGGTCCTTGACCATCTCCTCCGTGTTCATGTTCTCGAGAATGTAGATCCCGTTCAGCGGGAGGAGGACCTGGTGCACCCCGAAGACACCTTCGTTCTTCTCGAACGGGACCGCTTCGAGGCCCCAGGTATCCGCGCCGACCATCGCGACGCCAAGCGAGGCGAGATACTTCGCTCCCTCGACGCCGAGTCCCGGCTCGCCGGTGTTGTACCGCTTGTTGTCCTTGCCGATGAGCTTGGTCCAGCCGGTGTAAAAGAGCACCACGTCGCCCTGCTCAATAGCCCTGACCCCCTGGCGCCGCATCGCACCCTCGATCTCCGCGCGGTTGAACGGCGTCCCCTCTTTCACGGGGTCGCTGCCGAGGTAGCCGGCCATGTCGAGGAGGACGCCTCGGGTGGCGATCGCGGGCACCTTCTCGATGCCGAACTTCTTGAGGCCGTCGGCCTGGGCGAACTCGGAGGCCTTGATGCAGTTGTAGTGGACGTAGTCGACGCCGATGTGGCCGAGGCCGTCGAGCTGCGAGCCCACGCCCACCCAGCCGGTGATGATGTCGTCGTTATACGTCGTCTTGGTCGGTCCCAGCGTGCCGCCCGCGATTTGGCCCGGCTGCAGGATCGTGATCGAGAAGGTGCGCGGCGGGAAGGCCGGCGTGTCCTTGTTGGTCTCGATGCCGAGCCGGTAGGCCTTGCCCGTGGTGACGAGCTTCGTCGCCGCCAGCGTCTTTGCCGGGGTGAGGTAGTTCAGGTTGCCGATCTCGTCGTTGGGGCCGAACTTCGACTTCACACAGCTCGGGACCTGCTGCGCGGTGGCGGGCAGCGCCCACATCAGCGCGACGGCCATGCAGGCCACGATCGATGCGACTCGGCGGTACGTCGACGTCCTCATGTGACGGTGCTCCCTTTCGCAGCGGGTCGCGTTCGTGACTGAAGTCTCGGTGCGTGCGACCCTGCGACGCGTCGAGGCCCTGCCGCTCTCGCGGAGCGGACTGTCTACCCCTTCTGCATGTACGCGGGCGCAGCCTTGCCCGGCATGAAGTCCTCGCGCGGGGGCGCGAAGACGTCGATGACGTCGGTGTCCTCGGGAAACCACGCTTCGTGCTCGACGCCCCCGGGGACGACCCCGAGGTCGCCCGGGTTGCACATGCGGCGCTCGGTGCCGAGGCGGAAGTCCATCCGGCCGGAGATGACCCAGAACATCTGCTCGTGTGGATGCGTGTGCGCGGCGGCATGGGCGCCCGCCTGCATCGACCACCACACGATCATTTCTTTCTCGCCGATGAGCACGCGGCGGGTGATCTTGTCAGTCACCTTCTCGTCCGGCAGGTTCTTGAGCGCGTGAAAGCCCGTCATGATCGGCATGCCACCCTCCTCTGCCACTGTGCCGCGTACGCTAATGAGGGGCCCGTCCGCTGTCAAGGCGGCCCCTCGACGTCTGCGGTCCATCGACGTCCCGCCTGCCGCTGTTGTACCCTCTACGCGTTCCCACACGACCGGCACCGGGAGAGCCATGGCACGACTCAAGATCGGCTTCATCCCCATCGAGGGCGGCCACTACTACAAGGAAGCACTGGAGGAGGTCACCAGGGCCGAGGAGCTCGGCTTCGACTCCGTGTGGATGGAGGAGCACCACTCCGTCACCAACCACTACTGGCCGTCGCCCTTGCCCGTGCTGGCGGGCTTCGCCACGCGTACGTCGAAGGTGATGCTCGGCACCGACATCCTGGTGGCCGCCTTCTATCATCCGGTACGGCTGGCGGAGGACATTGCGCTCCTCGACGTCATGTCCAACGGCCGCATCACGCTCGGCATCGCCATCGGCTACAAGCCCGACGAGTTCGCGCTCTACGGCGTCGATCTGGAGAAGCGCGGCGCGCGCTTCGAAGAGCAACTGGCGATCATGACCGGGCTGTGGACCAAGGACTCCATCGACTTCAAGGGCACGTACTACACCGTGCAGGGACGCCTCGAGCCCAAGCCGGTGACGAAGCCGCACCCGCCGGTGTGGATCGGCGGCTGGGGCGACATCACGCTGCGGCGCGCGGCCACGCTCGCCGACAACTGGATCCCGGGACCCACCGCGGATCTCAAGCGCCTCGTGCAGGGCAAGAAACAGTTCCTCGACAACCGCGCGGCGGCCGGCCGAACGGCGCCCATCGCCGAGTGGCCGCTCACGCGCGACGTCATCATCGCGGAGACGGACAAGAAGGCGCGCGAGCTGGCGGAGGAGCACATCATGGTCGCCTATCGCCGCGAGTACGCCGGCGGCTGGCGCCATCCCTTCATCGACGCCGCCGCCACCACCGACCTCGACAAGCTCATGGAAGATCGGTTCATCATCGGCGGCCCCGAGCAGTGCATTCCCAAGATCAAGCGCTTCGTGGAGCAGTACGGCATGACCCACCTCATCTGCCGGACCTTCTTTCCGGGCATGGCGCACGGCCACATCATGAAAGAGCTGGACCTCATCGCGCGCGAGGTGATGCCCGCCTTCAGGTAAGCATTTCCAAGCACTTGGCTCAAGGTCGGACCATGTGGCTAAGTGTCTGATATACTGAGGCTTACTGGTTTATTACCTCGCTCGAGGAGTGATGCCGCCATCGCGCACGCCGTGTATCGCGTCGATCGTTCGTACGCCTGGAACTACAGTCACGCGCCTACGTTGCCCCGCGTTCGCCGCCTCGCCTCCGGCCCCGGCGGAAAACTTTTCGGTCATCTGCTGAACTCGCCGCTCGGCGTTTCCGCGGGCCCGCTGCTCAATTCGAAGTGGATCGAAGGCTACGCACGCCTCGGCTTCGACGTCCTCACGTACAAGACCGTGCGCTCGACGTCGATGCCCGCGCACCCGCTGCCGAACATCCGGCCCGTGGAGAACCACGAGCAGGCGGCGGTGGCGACGCGCCGCACGCACGTCAACGGCAACCTCACCCTCGCCGTCTCCATGGGCATGCCGTCCGTGGAGCCCGACGTGTGGCGCAAGGACGTGCGGCGCGCGAAGGAGAAGATCGGCAAGGGCCAGATCCTGATCGTGAGCGTGGTCGGCACGCCGCTGCCGGGCGGCGATGCGGAAGCGCTCATCGCGGATTACGCGAAGTGCGCGAAGTGGGCGGCGGAGGCGGGAGCGGACGCCATCGAGCTGCACCTCGCCGTGCCCGACCCGTACGCGGAGCAGCCGCAGATGATCTACGAGAACATCCCGCTCTCCGCGCAGATCCTCTACCGCACGCGCACCACCGTGTCCGTGCCCATCCTCGCGAAGACCGGCGTCTTCCGTACGCCGCGCCTCCTGCACGACACGGCCACCAAGCTGGCGGCGTGGACGAGCGGGTTCGTCATGGTGCACGGCATCCAGCGCCGCGTCATCGACGAGATGGGCAACGCGGCCTTCGACGGCAGCGGGCGTGACCGCGCCGACGTGGTGGGCGCGGACACCTTCCCCGTCGCGTCGCGCCAGATCGAGGAGCTCCTGTCGTGGCGCAAGGCGGGCGCGTGGGATCGCGCCATCCTCGCCGTGGGCGGCATCACCACCGCCGAGCGCGCCGAGCACATCCTCACCGAGGGCGCGGACGCCGCGCTCGTCGCCACCGCCGCGCTGTTCGACCCCCTCTTCGCCTCCCGCTTCCGCCAGTTCCGCGCCGCGAGCCGGCGAACGGCCTAGAAGAACCGCCAAGCGCCGACGTCGTCCGAGAAGAAGCGCCGACGGCCGTCCGCCATCCGGGGGGCATGGGGGGCCTATGGGGCCCCCATGTCTTTCAAGGAATATGCGCCCCCCACTGCCCCGCCCCGATCAACCTCGCCACCGCGATCGGCGCCTGCTTACCGCTTTCGCACGAGGGTTTCGTGGATCTTCAGGGTGAGGGCGCCGAACTCCGGGGTCGCGCGCGATTCCATCGTGCGGGGGCGTGGGAGAGGCACGTCGAAGATCTCGGCGACGCGGCCGGGGCGCGGGGTCATCACGACGACGCGGTCGGCGAGGAAGACGGCTTCGGGGATGGAGTGGGTGACAAAGACGATCGTCTTGCGCGCCGTCCCGGACTCCCCCCACACGCGCAGCAATTCAAGGTTCATCTCGTCCCGGGTCATGGCGTCGAGGGCGCCGAAGGGCTCGTCCATGAGCAGCAGGGGCGGATCGAGAAGGAGCGCACGGCAAATGGACGCGCGCTGCTGCATACCGCCGGACAGCTCGTTGGGCAGCTTGTCGCCGAAGTCGTCGAGCCCCACGAGGTCCAGCAGCTGCGACGCGCGCCCGCGGTAGCGTGCGGGGTCGAGGCCGGAGAGCTCGGCGGGCAGCAGCACGTTGTCGCGGATGGTGCGCCACTTGAGGAGCACCGGGGCCTGGAAGACCATCCCGACCTCGGGGATGGGGCGGCTCACCGGCCGTCCCGCCACGTCGACGGCGCCGCTCGTGGGCAGGCGCAGCCCCGCGATGATCCTCAGCAGCGTGGACTTGCCGCAGCCGGAGGGGCCGACGAGGGCGACCAGCTCGCCCTCGCCGACCGTGAATGTGATCTCCGCGAGCGCCTGCACCGGACCGGACGCCACCGCGTACACCATGCCGACATGGTCGAGCGCGATGAAGCTGCGACCCGGAGCGGGCACTAGAACAGATTATTCATGAGCGGCGCGCGGGTCGGGCTTCGGGGGTCCGGGACCCGTTTCCCACTCACCAGGACCGGACAAGGCGTGTAGATGGAGCCCAGCCGCCCCCGGTTCGAAGCGGCCACCATTCACGTGGTCGCCGGACCTCCGGAGCCTGAGCCGCGCGTCGCTCATGAATACTCCGCACTAACGCATCGACTTCGGCAGCTCGATCCTCGTCAGGAACTCGTTCGTGTAGACGTCCTTGCACTCGACCTTCTTGGGCACGCCCATGTACGTGTTCACGAGATCGACCGAGGCGCACATCTTCTTGTCTTCCATCCAGCCGATGCCGTTCCTCGCGTAGCGCTCCGTCTTCATGAGCTCGAGGCCCATCATCATATTGGGCTCGATGATGGAGAGGTCGATCTCCGGCACGCGCTTCTTGAAGATCTCGAGCGCCGACTTCGGATTGTCCATCACGTCGCGCCAGCCCATGTAGGACGCCTCGAGGAAGGCACGGAGCATGGCGGGGTTGTCCTTCATCGTCTTCTCGCTCGCGATGATGGACATGCTGTACATGTCGAAGCCGTGGTCGGCCCAGGGCATCATGACCGCGTTGCCCTTGCCCATCGCCTTCTCGTAGAAGGGCAGCCCCGTCGTGTAATCGGCCACGGAATCCACGCGCTTCTCCGCGATGGCGGCGATCTTGGCGGCAGGCTCGATGTTGACCCACGTCACCTTGGACTGGTCGATGCCGTGCAGCTTGGCGAAGGCGGGGAAGACCTGCCGCTGGCCGTCGCCGGGGGGAGCGCCGATGGTCTTGCCCTCAAGCTGCTTGGGCTGCGTGATGGGCGCTTCCTTGCGGCTCCAGATGTTGAGCGGGGTCTTGTCGAACACCATGCCCACCACCTTGACCTTCGTCCCCCGCCCCACGGAGGCGATAACGACGGCGCTGTCGGCGAGCCCGACGTCGGCGCGGCCCGTGTCGACCTTGGCGATGGAGTCACCCGATCCCTTCGAGTTCTGCAGCTCCACGTCCAGGCCCTTGGCCTTGTAGTAGCCCTTGTCGAGCGCCACCCAGTAGGCGGCGTGGTCGCCCACCGCGAACCAGTTGAGGGCGAAGGTCACTTTCTGCATCGGCTGCGCGGAGGGCGCAGCCGACAAGCCGGCCACGAGGGCGGCGGCCATGAGCGCCACGATGCTGATGACTCGCTTCATTGCGATCTCTCCTTGTCTATCCCGACGTGTCCGCCCAGGGGGCGATCCAGCGCGCTGCCACGACGACCGCGCCGTAGACGGCGAGGCCGATCACGGAGATCCACACGAGCGCCGCGAAGGCGACGGGCGTGTTCATGCTGCCCTGCGTGGTGATGATGACGTAGCCCAGCCCCTTCTGCGAGGCGACGAACTCGCCCACCACCGCGCCCACCACGGCCGCGGTGGCCGTGACCTTCAGCGCGCTGAGGATATACGGGTACGCGTTGGGAATGCGGATCTTGACGAACACCTTCCACTTCGGCGCGCTGAACACGCGGCCGAGGTCGAGCAGCTCGTCGTCCACCTGCGTGAGCCCCACCGCCGTGTTGATGACGACGGGGAAGAAGCCGATGAGGGCGCCGATGAGCATGTTGGGCACGATGCCGTACCCGAGCCACAGCAGGAAGAGCGGCGCCACCGCCACCTTCGGCAGCGTGTTGACGAAGACCAGGAAGGGCACGAGGGCGCGCGCGAGCACCGGCGACCACGCGATGGCGATGCCGAGGGCGATGCCGACCACCGCCGCCACCAGAAAGGCGCCCACGATCTCGACGGTGGTGATCCACACGTGGCCCGCCCACGGGATTTCGGCGCCCGAGAGCGCGCGCAGCACCGAGGCGGGGCTCGGCAGCAGGTACTCGCGCAGCTTGAGGAGGCTCACCGCCGCCTGCCACGCGAGCAGGGTGAGCACGAAGAGGCCGAGGGCGGGCGCGTTGCGGACGAGCCAGGGGCGCATCTAGTCGAACGTCACGGCCACCGCGTGCCGTCGCACGTACGCCTCGTCCACCTCCACGCCGAGCCCGGGGCCTTCCGGCAGTCGCACGCGGCCGCCGCCCTTCCAGACGCGCTCGCGCAGGAACGTGGTGTCGATGAACTGGGGGCCGTTGAGCTGCAGCGGGCTGATGTCGAACGCCGCCGCCAGGTGCATGCCGGCGGCGAGGCCGAGGTCCGTCTCCGTGAGGCCGGACAGCGACAGCCCGAGGCCAGCCGCCTCGGCCATCTCGCAGAGCTGCCGCGAGTACCAGAGGCCGCCGTTGCGCTGCACCTTCGCCACCGCCACGTGGATGGCGTCGTGGCGGACGTACTCGAGCAGGTCGGGCAGCGAGCGCAGCGTCTCGTCGATGCCGATGGGCACGGGGCTGGCGGCGGCGAGGCGGCGGAAGCCCGAGAGGCTCATCCCGTTCAGCGGCTGCTCGAAGAGCGTGACGCCG
This sequence comes from uncultured bacterium, assembly GCA_964419375.1. Lineage (GTDB taxonomy): Bacteria > Methylomirabilota > Methylomirabilia > Rokubacteriales > CSP1-6 > JBBDXO01. The sequence continues at coordinate 3,561 of CAYQQT010000048.1, read as the reverse complement.
AGAGCCTCCATGCGCCGGGACTGCCGCAGCGCCGCCTCGACGCGGTAGCCGCGGTTGGCGTCCACCTGCAGCGTGCGGTCGCCGATGATGGTGCGGGTCCGCTCCATGAGCTCCACGTCGCCGCGCTCACCGTGCATGCCGATCTTACATTCGAAGCAGTCGTAGCCGGCGTCGAGCCCCTCTCGCGCCATGCTGTCGGCGTCGGAGGGCGCTACCGTCGTGACCATCCACGTGAGATCGAATTCGGTGCGGCGCCGGCGGCCCAGCAGCGCGTACACGGGCACGCCCTGGCGGCGCGCCACCGCGTCGTACAGCGCCACGTCGATGGCCGACTTCGCCAGCGGCGAGCCCATGGTGACGCCGGGGCTAATGGCGCGGTCCATGGCGCGGTGGACGCTGTCGAGGTCCCACGCCTCGAGGCCGATGACGGCGGGCGCGAGGTAGCGCCGCAGCGTGGAGACGATCGTCTCGGTCGTCTCGTAAGTCCAGCGCGGCGTGGGCGTCGCTTCGCCCCAGCCCGCGGCGCCGTCGTCGGTGGAGACCTTCACGAGCACGCGCGGCGAGGCCGATCCGGGCGTGGCGGCCACGCCGCCCGCCATGACGAAGGCGGCCTTCTGCCGGAAGTTGATGACGAAGACTTCGACGGACGCGATCTTCATGGGCGCTCATGATACTGCGAGGGCGCTGTGCTACGCTACGCCGCGTGCGCTGGCTGATCGTCCTGCCCTTCAATCGGCCCGGTCACATGGGAGTGGATTTCGCCGACGAGCTCACCGGCCTTGGACATCAGGCCCTCCTCTTCGAGTACCGCCGGGAGAACGCCCTCTACAAGAACCGGAGCACGAAGGCGGCCTACCAGCTCTGGATCCTGCGCCGCCTCGAGCGCGTGTGCGGGGCGCTGCGGCCCGACGTGGTGCTCGTCATCAAGGGCGGCCCCATCACGCCCGGCCTCGTGCGCCGCGTGAAGAAGCGCGTGGACACCGTGTTCCTCAACTTCTTCCCCGACAACCCATTGTGGATGATTCCCTTCGACGCCATCGAGGCGTACGACGTCTTCTTCACGAAAGAGCGGTACGCGATGCGCAGTCTGCAATCGGTGGGGCTGCGCAATCTCTACTACCTGCCGATGTACTGCGTGCCCTCGCTCCACCACCCCGTCACGCTGTCCGAAGACGAGCGCCGCCGCTTTGCCGGCCCCCTGTCATTCGTGGGCAGCCGCTACGACTATCGCGAGCGCTTCGTACGCGAGCTGGCCGACTATCCGCTGCGCGTGTGGGGCTCCGGCTGGGAGCGCGCGGCGGACCCGGCGACCCGGGCGCTGGTGGCGGGCGGCCCCGTGTTCGGTCGCGACAAGCTGTGCGTGTACTCCGGCTCCACGCTGTCGCTCAACCACCACCACCCGATGAACGACATCGTGGGCGTCAACACGCGCGCGTTCGAGCTCGCCGCGGCCGGCGCGTGTCAGGTGGCGGACGCCAAGGAGGATCTCGCGACGCTCTTCAAGCCGGGCGAAGAGCTGATCGCCTATCGCGACCTCCCCGAGCTGCGCCGCCAGCTCGACTACCATCTCGCCCATCCCGACGAGGCGCGCGCCATCGGCGCCAACGCGCGCCACCGCGCGCTCGCCGAGCACACGCTGCGGCATCGCGTGGAAGAGATGGTGGCCGTCGTCGACGAGCGCTTCGGCCGCCGATGACGGGCTCGCTCGCGCAGAGCCTCACTTGCATCGATTGCGCCGCCGTCCACGCCCTCGGCTACCGCCTGCAGTGCGAGAAATGCGGCGGCCTGCTCGAGCTGCGCTACGACCTCGAGCCGCTGCGCCGGGCGGGCCCCGCGCTGCTCTCGGGATCCGGGCTCTGGCGCTACGCGCCCGTGCTGCCCATCGACGATCCCGCGCACCGCGTGACGCTCGGCGAGGGGGGCACACCGCTGCTCGAGTGCCCGCGCCTGGCCGCGCAGCTGGGCGTGCGGCGGCTGCTAGCGAAGTTCGACGGCCCCAATCCGACCGGCACCGTCAAAGACCGGTCGTCGGCGACGGGCGTGGCCGCCGCCCTGCAGTTCGGGTTCACCGCGACGTCGGTGGTCAGCTCCGGCAACGCGGGCTCGTCCATCGCGGCGTATTCCGCCCGCGCGGGGCTGCGCTCGCTCATCTTCGCGTACGAGCGCGCCTCCGCCCCCAAGCTGCTGCACATGGCGGCCACCACCACCGACCTCGTCATCTACCAGGGCGTCTACGACGACCTCATCACGATCTGGGACCGCCTCGTGGAGCAGCGCCTTTTCTTCGACTGCGGGGCCTCGCGCAACGCCTACAAGCACGAGGGCAAGAAGACGATCGCGTACGAGATCGCCGAGCAGAGCGGCTGGGCCCCGCCCGACGTGGTGGTGGCGCCCGTGGCCGTGGGCGAGACGTTCATCGCCGCCGCGCGCGGCTTCCGCGAGCTGCACGAGGCAGGATGGATCGCGCGGCCGCCGCGCATGGTGGCCGCGCAAGCCACGCGCGCCAACGCGGTGTCGCGCGCCTTTCGCGCGGGAGCCCCGCTCACGCCCGTGAAGATCGGCTACACGGTGGCGGAAGGGCTCGCCGCCGGCAATCCCGGCCGCAAGGGCGAGTGGGTGCTGCGCCTGCTGCGCGAGGGCGGCGGCCTCGCCGGCGACGCCGAGGACGCCGAGATCCTGGCCGCGCAGAGCCGGCTCGCGCGCACGGAAGGGATCTGGGCCGGTCCCACCGGCGTGGCCACCCTCGCGGTGCTGACGCGCATGCTGGCGGCGAAGGAGATCGATCCCGCGCAGACGATCTGCGTGATCCTGAGCGAGACGGGACTGAAGACCGAAGGCGAGCCGCCGAGCCGCGCCGGCACCGCCTTCGACTACGACTCCCTCAAGCGTCTCGTGGAGGAGCGCCTCGGCTGACCCGCTGCCACGGGCGTTTTACCTGCGCCCGGCACGCACGGTCGCGCGCGATCTGCTCGGCTGCATCCTGGTCTCGCGCCACGGCCGCGCGCTCACGGCGGGCCGCATCGTGGAGACGGAAGCGTATCTGGGACCCGAGGACGCCGCCTCCCACGCCGCCTTCCGCCCCGGCAGCCGTGATCTCTTCTACGGCGACGGCGGCCGGGCGTACGTCTACCTGAACTACGGCATCCACGTCTGTCTGAACGCCATCACCGGCCGCCCCGGCGTCCCAGGCTGCGTGCTCATCCGCGCGCTCGAGCCCGTGACCGGTGTCGAAACGATGGCCCGCCGCCGCGGCGTACCTGCGAGCTCCGTCCGCATCGCCAGCGGCCCCGGCAACCTCACGAAGGCCCTCGCCATCACCCTGCGCGACAACACGGCCGACCTCACAACAGGCCCGCTGACGATCGAGCCCCGCCGCGGCGCGCGTCCGCGCATCACCGCGGGCCCCCGCGTCGGCATCACGCGCGCCATCGACCTCCCCCTCCGCTTCTGGATCGCCGACAACCCATCGGTGTCGAAGCGTTGACCAGCGGGCTGTCGAAAAACGCGCAGGGCGCTGCCCCCCTACGGGGATCACGAGGCGCGAAAAAACACCCATCTCCG